>DKBI01000128.1 GCA_002451175.1 Betaproteobacteria bacterium UBA6904 | reverse complement strand
TCCGATCGCACGAGCGCCTCGTCGATGCGGTGGAGCGACTTCGCATCGGCCGCGCCCGTCCCGCTGCGCGCGGCGTGATCGATCAGCACCAGCATCCCGCCCGGCTTGAGCGCCGCGTGGATCTTCGCGTTCATCTTCGCGCGATCGACCGGCAGGTACGCGATGTCGTGATAGTTGAGGACGAGCGTGACGAGATCCAGCCCGACCGCTTCCGCCGGAACCGGATCCTCGAACGGGCGCACGACCGGCACGAAGTGAGGCTGCGGCCTGGCGCTCAGGCGCTCGTTCAACGCGGGGCGTGGCGCCGTGGTCTGCGCCCAGACCCTGCCCGTCTCCCCGACGGCAAGCGCGAGCAGTTGCGAGGTGTATCCGCCGCCGGCGGAGACGTCGAGCGCCCGCATGCCCGGCCTGACGCGCGCAAAGGGCAGGAACGCCTCGGGACGCCGGCTCGCATCCATGCGCCGGTCCTGGTCCGTCCGCACGGGGCTCGTGATGACGCTTTGATAATGCGCGGCGAGTCGCTGCGGATCGTCGCCCGAAAGCGTCGCGCAGCCGCCCAACGCGGCGATCACGACGGCCTGTGTCCAACGCTTCAGTCGTTGCATGACATTGTCTCGTCCCTGGAAGCCCGGCCGAAACGGTAGCACGCGCCTGCGCCCCGCGCTACGAGCCTGAGAGCGCAGCCGCGGCCGCGCGGCCGAGCCCGAGCAGGGCCAGCCCGACGAGGATCCAGAGCGTCGTGCGCCGGAACGACTCGGGCGTCGCGCCGAGAAACCGGCGCGTGCCGAACCAGAGCCCGATGACGAGCAGCGGCAGCCCGAGGAGCGCGTCGGTCACGGTGTCGCGTCCCGCCAGCCCCGCCTGCAGGAGGAAGGCGAGCGCCAGCGAGTCGAGCAGGAAGAAGTAGGCGACGAGGGCCGCGCGGATGCGCGCCGGACTGTCGCCGTCCGCGGTGAGGAACAGCGCCACCGGCAGCCCGCCCATCGCGACCGCGCCGTTGGCCACGCCGGAAATCACGCCCACGCCGGCGGTTCCGCAATCCCCCGCCCTGCGCTGCAGCCGGAATCCGGCGAGCAGCGCGATCGCCGCGCACAGGATGAACAGGGCGACGCCGAGTTTCATGCGCTCCGGCGAAGTCTGCGCGAGCAGCCAGACGCCGGCTGGCGTGCCGAGTGCGGCGCCGCCCATCAGCGCGCCGACCCGTCGCCAGGGAATCTGGCGCCAGACGCCAGCCGCCTGAATGACGCTCGCAACGACCTCCATGACGAGCGCCAGCGCCACCGCACGCGCCGGATCGGCGACCAGCGACCAGCTCGCAACGAGCAGCGCGGAGAACCCGAAGCCCGAGTAGCCGCGCGCCAGCGCCGCGATGAACACGCCGCCGCCCATGACCCCGGCCACGGCGACGTCGGCTATCGAGATCGCCGTCGCCTCCGCTTGCGCGCCGGCGCCGCCGGATTCGGAATCCGCTCCGCGACGACGAAGGACCCGCCTTGGTAGGCCTCGGCGCGGGAATCGCCGGCGCCTTCGCGCGCCAGCACCTCGGCCGCGAAGACCTCGGCATCGTCCTTCGGCCGGTACCCGAGATGGAAGGCGTTGGCGTTGGCGTACCAGCTGCGCGCATTGCGCGACACGCCGTAGACCACCTCGAAGCGGATGCGCGGATCCTCGATGCCGATCGTCACGAGCTGCGCCAGATCGCGCGGCGAAATCCAGATCGACAGCCGCCGCTTGTCGATCGGCCTCGGGGCGACGTTGCCGATGCGGATGCAGAACACTTCCATCCCGTACTTGTCGGCGTACAGGCTGCCGAGCGCTTCGCCGAACACCTTCGACACGCCGTAGCGGCTGTCCGGCTTCGGATAGACCCGGTGGTCGATCGTCTGGTCGCGGCGATAGAAGCCCACCGCGTGGTTCGAGGAGGGAAAGACGATGCGCCTGACGCCGTTGCGGCGCGCGGCCTCGAATACGTTGTAGCCGCCGACGATGTTGGCCCGCAGGATCGCCCCCCAGGCGCCCTCGACGGAATAGCCGCCGAGATGCACCACCGCATCGACGCCCTTGGTGATGCGCAGCGCGTCCGTCATCCGCGAGATGTCCGCGCGCATGCAGGATTCCTCACCGATGCGCGGGAACGACCGCCGGTCGGAGGCACGGATGCGATAGCGTCCGGCGAGCTCGCGACGCAGGTGCGTTCCGACGTCCCCCGCCGCCCCGGTGATGAGGATCGTTTTCATGCGCGCCGAGTATACTTTGCGCACGCATGAGCGAATCCTGGCAGCCGAGCCCGCGCTACCCCGACCCGCTGGTCGTCACGGTGGACGAGGCATTCAATCGCTATCGACTGCCGCTGGCGAAGGTGGAGCGCCTGGGAACCGGATACCGNNCCGGTGTGGTTCGGCGACGGGCGCCACCTCCTCTGGAGCGACGTGCCCGGCAACCGCATGTACCGCTGGGACGAGGAAACCGGCACGGTGAGCGTGTTCCGCAAGCCGTCTAACTACGCCAACGGCAACACGCGCGACCGACAGGGCCGCCTGGTCACCTGCGAGCACGGCGGCCGGCGCGTCTCGCGCACCGAGCCGGACGGCCGCATCGTGACGCTCGCCGGCGAATTCGAAGGCCGGCGCCTCAATTCGCCCAACGACGTGGTGTGCAAGTCGGATGGCTCGATCTGGTTCACCGACCCGACGTTCGGCATCCTCGGCTGGTACGAGGGCGCGAAGGCCGAGCCCGAGCTGCCGATGAACGTCTACCGGCTCGATGCCTCGGGCAACCTGTCCGTCGTCGC
>DKBI01000262.1 GCA_002451175.1 Betaproteobacteria bacterium UBA6904 | reverse complement strand
TCAACTCCGAGGCCTACGACTGCCTGCTGCGCGCGCGCAGCGTGCTGATGCAATTTACGCCGCAGGCCAACGCCGCGGCGCGCGCTCTGGTCGAGCGGGCGCTGGCGCTCGAGCCGGGCCTCGCGCGCGGCTACGCGATCCTGTCGGTCGCTCAGGCGACGGCGTACCTGAACGGCTGGCACGATTCCGGTCCGGACAGTCTCGAGCAGGCGCTCGCGCTCGCGCGCAAGGCGCAGGAAGCCGATCCGCACGACGCGATGTCGTGGAACGTCCTGGGCATACAGCTGATGTGGTTGCGCAGGCTCGACGAGGCCGAGGCGGCCGTGCGGCGGGCCCTGGCGCTCGATGAAAACCTCGCCGACGCCCACGGGGGCCTCGGCAACGTGCTGCACTTCGGCGGCGCGCACGAAGCGGCGATCGCGTGCTACGAGCGCGCGCTGCGCCTCGATCCGAATTTCGATCTCTGGATGCATGCGCTCGGGCGGGCGCAGTTCGCCCTCGGGCGCCATGCCGAGGCCGAGGCGTCGTTCAGGCGGCGGCTGATCCACTTGCCGAACTCGGACGTCACGCGCGCCTACCTCGCTTCGCTCTATGGGCATGCGGGCCGGGATGACGACGCGCGGCGCGTGTGGAGCGAGCTCAGGGAGAGCAACCCGGNNCGAGGCCCGCTGATCGGCCAGCGACGCCCGGTCGCGGCGCCCTGCTACTCAATCAAGTCCAGACGATGATTCGGTTACCGGAACCTCACGTATTGGAGCCCGCCGCCAGGTTGCCGGATTGCAGGCACCAAGGGTGCCCAGATTTGCCGCTCAACAGGGGATCACTTAAGCTCCGGCCCGCTGGCGTCACCCGCCCGCCTTCTGACGCGTTCTGGCCGCAGTCGGCAGGTGGCCCGGAAACCGTGGGAAATCGCTGGGGTCGCAGTTCTGTTCTTGGCGACGTCTCGCTGCGACATGGATCTGGAGGGGAGTACATGATCGATCGTTGGCTGCGCCGTGCGTTGCTTGTCGGCGCCCTGGTTGGCGCCGCCGCATCCCATCACGCCTACGCTTCGTGCGGTGCCTCGTTTTGCATGGTCAACACGAACTGGAACCTGCAAGGCTTTGCGCCGGAACCGGGGATCCGACTCGACCTTCGCTACGAATACATCAGGCAGGACCAGCCGATGACTGGGAGCGACCGAGTTGGCTTTGGCCAGATTCGCCGTCACCACGACGAAGTTAGGACCACCAACCGAAACTGGTTGATGGGCGTGGACTACACGATCGACCCGAACTGGGGCGTCGCAGTGTCCGTGCCGTTCGTTGATCGTGATCACGTCCACATCCACAACCATCAGGGCGCGCAACTGATCGAATCATGGATGTTTGCGCGGTTGGGCGATGTTCGAGTACTCGGTCGACGCCAATGGATGATGGAGGGGCGCGAATCAGGCAGGCTGGGTTACTTCGGCGTGAATTTCGGCCTGAAGCTCGCCACTGGTGATCGAGACATCCGGAACGCGGACGGCGACCGCGCCGAACGCACCTTGCAGCCCGGGTCGGGCACTACCGATCTAGTGCTCGGCGGCTTCTACAGCGGCGTGCTGCCGTTTTCGGGTTCGTCGTGGTTTGTTCAGGGATTGTGGCAGTCGGCGCTGAGGAGCCGCGAGGACTACAAACCGGGTCAGCGCATTACGCTCGACGTCGGCTACCGATATGAACTTACCGATGCGGTTGGCCTGATGCTGCAAGTCAATGCGCTGCACCGCCGGCGCGACTCAGGCGCGCAGTCGGAACCGGATGATTCCGGGGGGCGGTCGCTGTTTTTCAGTCCCGGTATGAGCGTCGCTTTGAGCAAGGCGAGCCAACTGTACGGGTTCGTGCAGTGGCCGCTGTACCAGTACGTCAATGGCGTACAGATCGTCGCGGACTGGTCGGCCGTCATGGGCGTCAGCGCTAGGTTCTAGACTTGCATAACCCACTCGGCGCGGCCAAAGTCGGCGCGTCAGGGCCCGGAGGACTGGCGGTTGGTGCCCACGCTCGGCAGAGCCGCCTCCTGCTTCGGCGCGTCGGCGTCGTGCGCCCACCCCTTGACCAGGAAGCTGAGAGCCACGAACACCATGCCGCAGGCTACGCCGCCCCAACCAAGCTTGTTGAAGCCGTCCATCGACGTGGCGAAGGCCGCGGCAGGGTCCAGCACTTGCCCCCCTAGGGTCTCGGTACCCATGAGTCCAGCGATCCGACCCCCGACGAACTGGGCGATGGACGAGGCCAGGAACCAGACCGCCATCATGAACGACACGACCTTGGCCACGCTGAGTTTCGTCATCTGTGACAAGCCGACCGGCGACAGGAAAAGCTCGCCCGTCGTGTGCAGCAGATAGAGCAGCCCCAGCATGTAGAGCGGCATGCGGTATTCCACGGCCAGTCCTTGGGTCCAGACGACCACCAGGAAGCCCAGGCCGACCTGCAGCAGTCCGAGCCCGAACGTCAGCGTAGGGTCGGGCATCCGCCGCCTCGCGCCCAGATAGGTCCAGGCCGCGGCAAAGACGGGCGCGAAAATCAGGATGAATCCGGAGTTGAACGACTGCGTCTGTGCAGCCGTGACGTTGGTGTCGACATGCATGCCGAGAATGTTCCACCCGCCGGGTACGACATCGAGATCCACGTTGCGCGCGGCGAACAGGTTGAGCGACGTGCCCGCCTGCTCGAACAGAGTAAAGAAGATCACCGAGCCGAGCACCAGCAGCAAGGCGAGCGACATGCGCTCGCGTTCGACCTTGTCGCACTGCGTGGCGAGGAACCACAGGAGGAAACCGAGCGCGGCGAGGATCGAGGCACCGAGGGCCCAGCCCACCAGTTGGTTGTTCTGGACCAGAAACCACACCGGCGCCACTCCAAGCACGCCGCCCAAGTAGATCAGCCACTCGCGGTTCAGCGGGCCGGCCACCTTCTCCTGCAGCAGTGCCGGGTTCGGCGGCTCACCCTTGCCCTCGAGCCACGGCTTGCCGAGAACGAAGACCAGGAAGCCCAGCGCCATGCCGACGCCCGCGAGGCCAAATCCGGCCCACCAGCCCACCGTCTGGCCCAGCATGCCGCACAGCACCGCGGCCCAGAAGGCGCCGAGGTTGATGCCGTAGTAGTAGAGAGTGAAACCGGAATCCCGCCGCGGATCGCCCTGCGGATAGAGCTGGCCGACGATCGTGGACAAGTTGGGCTTCAGGAACGCCACTCCCATGATGATGAGCGAGACGGCAAGGTAGAAGGCGTTTCGGCCGAATGGATCGACGTGATTCTTCAGTTCGTATTGGCCCGCGGGCAGCACGGCCGGAAGCGGCGAGCCGTCCGGGAGATTCTTGATCTCGAGGCCGCCGGCAGTGGCAGCGAATTCGTGAGGCTGGCCGCTGACCATCAGATGGACTTGGCGTCCCTCCATCCGGCCCTGAATGGCGACCTCGTAGCTCTGGCCGGCGTAGACCAGACTCTGGCGCGCCGGTGTTCCCTCGATGGCCATGGTGAGGTGACCGGCGACCAGAAGCAGGGCGCCGAACGCCACTGCCTTGCGGGTGCCGAGATAGCGGTCGGCGAGCAATCCGCCGACCAGGGGCAGCAGGTACACGAGCGAGGTGTAGGAGCCGTACTGGTTGCTGGCGGTGGCGTCGTCGAAGAGCAAGTGCTGGGTCAGGTAGAAGACCAAGATGCCGCGCATCCCGTAGTACGAGAATCGCTCCCACGCTTCGGCGAAGAACAGGATGACGAGCCCGCGCGGGTGCCTGCGCAGGAGCTGCAGAACCACCGGAATGCCAGTGGCTAGCGTCACGACGATCCCAAGGACAACTACAAGGTTCATGCGTAAGCGTCCTCACCTAAGGGAAGATCGCGCCTCCTAGGACCAAGCGCCACGCTGCGCATGAATGACCTGCGCCGATCCTTCCGACCCCGCCATGCGCTACGCAACAACTACGCTCGATCCACGCCGATGCCGTAGGCGAAACGTCCACGCCATGCAGCTCGAATCCGCTCCCGGCCAGGTTGAGCGCCAGATCGCCGGCACCGCAACCCAACTCCGGATGGCTCCCGTGACTGGGCAGGCCACCCACCTGCATCAGCCTGCGGAAAGAACCAGCGGTGCGCTGGGCCTCCTGCTCGTTGCTCCAGCCCGACTGCCCCTCGGCCCGTAGCCTCCGGTAGATCTGATCGTCCGAGGCGTAGTTTATCTTCACGATCAGCTCATCGGCTGCTGGCTGACGACTTGTGCTCCATCATGGGGTCGTCGTCATCGCAGGTGCGCGACAGGTTGCGCGCGGGATCGCCGCAGGCACCTCGGTTGCAGTGTCCGTCGTTCGGAAGAATGGCTGCCCGCCGCCCGCGTCC
>DKBI01000098.1 GCA_002451175.1 Betaproteobacteria bacterium UBA6904 | reverse complement strand
GCTTACGTGCAGGGCAAGGAGCGCATCGACGGCTCGACGCTGGCGCAGGCGGCGCGCGAAGTGTTTCACCGGCCCGCGGATTGGCGCGGCCTGCTGCGCAAGCTCGGCGCCGGCGCCGTGCTGCTCACGGGGGCGGCGTTGGCGCTTGCCGTGTATTGGAAAGAGCAGGGCGAGCCCAGACCGGTTCCGGCGCCGACCAAACTCGCTGCGCCGGTCGCGGCTCAGCCGGAGGTGAAGCCGGAAGCACCGGCGCTGGCTGACGCGCTGGAATGGCCGGCGGACCTTGCCCTCGGCGACAGCCGCGCACTCGCGTACGCGAACCTGTTTCGCGCCTGGGGCGCGGAATTCCAGGGCGGCGACGCCTGCAGGCAGGCCGCAACCCTGCGCTTGCGCTGCTACAGCGCGCGCGCCGGACTGGACGAACTGCGTGAATTGAACCGGCCGGCCGTCTTGCTGCTGCGCGACGCCCAGGGCAGGGAGTTCCATGCGACGCTGACCGCGCTCGACGCCAAGAGCGCCACTTTCGCGCTGGGCGCGCAGGCGAAGACGGTGGCGATAGGCGCACTGGCGGCGCAATGGTCGGGTCAGTACACCGCGCTATGGCGCGTACCGGCTGACGCGCACGAGAACATGCGCGTCGGCGAGCGCGGGCCGGCCGTGGCCTGGCTTGCGCGGCAGCTCGCGCAGGCGCAGGGGCGGGCTGCAAACGCGAGCGAGGTCGGCGTGTTCGACGACGTCCTGCTGCGCCAGGTAAAGGAGTTTCAGCTCGCCGAAGGCCTGATACCGGACGGCGTCGTCGGGCCGCGCACGCTCATGCGGCTTGCCGCGGTGGCGGACGAATCGGCGCCCAGGCTCGCGCGCAAGCCGGGGGAGAAGTAGCCATGTCGTACATCCTCGATGCCCTGCGCAAATCCGATCAGCTGCGCCAGCGCGGCGCGTCGCCGACGCTGCTCCTGAGTCAGGTGGCCGCGCCTGCGCCCAAGCAGCCTGCGTTGCTCTACTACGGGCTGCTTGCACTCGTGCTGCTGGCCGCGGGCATCGCCATCGGCTGGTTGCGTCCCTGGGCCCCGGAGCCGGCGGCGCGGACCCCGGAACGCGTCGCCGCGAAACCGACCGAAATGCCTGCTGCTCCGGCACCGACTCCGTCACCAACTCCGGCGCCGGCGGCGCGAATCGAAGCCCAGCCCGGCGCTCAGCCGGAAACGAGTGCGCAGACGAGCGCGCAGCCTCCGGCACCGATCGCTCAGGCCGCGCCTGTGCCGTTGCCCGCGCCGGCGCACGCCAAGGCGCCGCCACGGGCGAAGACGGAGAAGCCGACGCCGNNCAGCAGGAGCTGCCGCCCATGTCGATTTCCGTGCATGCCTACGCAGCCAAGCCCGCGGAACGCCTGGTCGGCATCAACAACCGCCTGCTGCACGAAGGCGCCGAGGTGGCGCCCGGTCTGACGCTGGAGCAGATCACGCGCGACGGCATGGTGCTCAACTACAAAGGGTATCGCTTCCGCCGCGGCGTGCACTAGGCGGTTGTCGATATCAGTCACCTCCGCCGGAGCAAAAAAAGCCCCGCTTGCGCGGGGCTGGTCGAACACGGCGGGAAGCTTGCCGGACGCTACATGCGCGTGCCGAGGACCTCGATTTCCACGCGGCGGTTTTTGGCGCGGCCTTCGCGGGTCTTGTTGTCGGCGACGGGCTGCGTTTCGCCCTTGCCCTCGGTGTGGATNNTGCGCGTCGGCAGACAGGGTCACCGTGTCGGCGACCGGCTTGGGCGCCGGTTTTGCAACGGGCGCAGGCGCGGGCGCCATGGCAGGCGCGGGTGGCGGAGGCGCAGCCATGGGTTTTTTCGGTACCAGGTCCGGATCGCACTCCAGGGTTGCCATCGCCGGCGTCCAGTAACCCGCACGCCAGCACAGCCCCGTCGAGTTTTTCACGTAATCACCGCTTGCGCCCCAATAGCCTTCGCCCACATCCGCGCTGGCGGCGTTTGCACCCGCGCCGAGCGCGAAGGCGGCCGCAAGCACCAAGCCAATTTGCTTTGCTGTGTAGTTCATGATCGCCTCTCGATAAAATTCGACTGTCTGGATTCGGGTCAGGCCCGGCGAGCGCGGGGCTGTTCGCAACGGCCCATCACTGCAAACAGTTGATCACAGCTGTGCCGTGTCGGGTTTGACCAAAGTCATAGATGCGGCCTCGCGCATTTTCGCGGGCGCTGAACCCGGCGGGCCGGTCGCTGCGGGGCAGAGCAGCGTTCGATGAAATGGCCGTGCGACCTGCCGCGGACTTTGCGTGCTTCAGCGCTTATCTGAGCTGCAAGTCGAAGCGGCCATCGCCGCGATCCACGGAAATCATGCGCAGCAGCGGCGCGAGTTGCTGCTGATGCTGCGGCGGAACGCGCGCGTTTCCCTGGAATATCGGGTTGTGCCCGCTGGACCAGGCGCCCTTGCCGTCGAGTTGCAGCGGACCCTGCAGCGTGCCCAGGCTGGCGCGCACTGCCGCGCCGTCGCCTTCCATGCGCAATTCGTAATCACCCAGCGGCGAAACGCGGGTGAAGGCCGACCCCGCTCCGCGCCATTGCAGCGTTGCGTTGCCCTGGACGGAACCGCGTGCGAATGCGAGGCGCGAAATATGCAGCAGCAGGTCGCCGGTGAGGCCCAGCGGGGCCAGCTTGGCGACGCCCAGGCCGAGCGCCGCCGCCGGCAGGTTGATTTCGGCATCCACCACTTCGATTTGCGACAGGGTAACGGTCACCGGAAATCGCTGCACGGCGTTGTCCAGCGCGACTTCGTAGCGCAGCTTTCCGAGCAGCAAATAGGCAGGCCTGAAGCGCCAGGCGATGCTCTTGGCGATGCCGCTGTCGCGGTTGGCGTCGCGGATTTCGATTTGCCCCTTTCCGGACCAGAGCGTGCCCCGCGCTTCCGCCAGACGCAGCGCACCCGCGCTCGCCTGGTCCAGACGCGCGTCGATCAGCGTCGCCGGTGCCGTGGCGAAGAGCCCCAGCGCGTAGGCGGCCAGTCCGACGCCTATCAGTCGCCAGCGATTCACTGCGACTTGGCGCGGGTGAGCGTGGCCGTTATGCTCACCAGCCCCGGCGTGGTCAGCGCTTCGACGCGGGTGGTGTCCAGACGTATGCGCTGCGCCTGCAGGGTGGCGATCCAGGCGAGCCAGTCCGCGAACGCGACGGAGCCGAATACCACCTGGACCTGATCGGCGTCCCGGGCGTCTATGCGCAACAGCGCGCTTCCCAGTCCTGCGGCACCGGCCAGAGATTGCACTTGCGTACGCAGATCGGTCTGCGGCGCGGGAGCGGCAGGGGCGGCGCGCGCGCGCGCGAGCTCGTTGGCGTCGGCGTCCAGGCGCAGCGCCTGCATGCGTAGCGTGGTCACGGAGGTTCCGAGCTGGGTGCGCGCCCGATAGGCGGATTGCACCAGCGCCAGGTAGAGTGCGGCGCCGACCAGCGCGGCGAGCACGGTGATGATCACGCGGTCCCGTGGCGAGCGCGATTCCCACAGCTTCAGCAGGCGCGCCTTCATGATGCGCGCACCGTGATGACCACGGTCCCTCGACTGGAGCGGGTCGCGCCGGGCGCGGTGCTGGCCCCCTGGTCTACCTGCAGGCCGGACTGGCTGAGGCTCGCGAGGATGCGGCGCATGCCCGCATCGTCGATCCCGGCGAGTTCGATGGTCATGCGGCCGCTTTCGTAGGATGCGATGCGCAGCGCGCCGGCAGGCGCCTGCTTCAGCGCCGCGGACACGTTCATGACCATGGGTAGGAAGTCGCCGCTATCGGGCTGACCCGCGGCGTGGCGCGCTTCGGCCAGCTTGCGGCGCATCTGCAGCGCCGGGTTGGCCACTGCGACGGCTTCCGGAAAGGCCGCGCGGAAACGCGATTCCATGCGCGTGCGCAGTGAACGCTGCTCGCTCGCCAGACGTGTCCAGTCCGCGATCAGGGCAAGCCCGTGCACGGCGAGGGCCGCGCCCAGCACCCATGCCGCCGGGCGCAGGCGCGACAGGGTGCCCGGAGGCAGACGCCATCCGGCGCGGGCTTGCGCAAGGCTGATGCCGGCGTCCGCCGCGGCGCTGCGCCAATTCCAGGGTTCGGCAAGACGCAGTGCAACGCCGAGCGCGCGTTGCCAGGCCTCGATTTCGAGCGGCGCATCGGGCGTCGTCGCATACACCGCGATGGACGCGGGGGCGGCGCCGCGTGCTTTCGCCTCGTCCAGCATCATGCGCAGCGACAGCGGCGGGGAGGCGGCATCGCCGCGATCGGTCACCGTGCCCTCCAGTTCCGAGGTGCGCAGGTATCCCTCGTGGCCGTCCCAGGCGAGGCTCCATTCGCCCGCCATCCAGGGCAGCATCAGGGTTTCGCAATGCACTTCATAGCCGTGTATGCCCACTGCTTCCAGCGCGTCATTCCAGGCTTTCAATCCCTGACGGTCGGCAACGGCGAGGACATCGGTATCGGCGACCGAACCGAGCCAGCTTACCTGGCTGGCATCGGGGTCGCCCACGGTTTCGTCCTCGACGGCGTAAGCGAGCACGGCGCCGGCGCGGCGCCTGGCCGATTCGGGCAGGCGCGCGCGGGTAATCAGGACCTCCGCGGCGGGAAGCACCAGCTGCACGCGCTCGGCGCGCTGCGGCAATTGCGCCAGCGCTCCTTCTCCGAGGATCGGCTGGCGGCCTTCACCGATCAGCGCCCACTGACAGCGCTTCGGTGCCTCGCGCAGGGAACAGTAGATTCTAAGCAAGCTCATAGGATGGCCTTGGTGGATGAGTTGATGAATAGCATTTTCGTATAAATTGGCGCGGCGTTCTCGATGTTCGATATCACAGATATTTGCGCCAGACGATTTCGGGCCAGCCCGAGGCGCTGCGCGCGAGCAGGGCCTTGCCGCGCGCCTGTGCACCGCCGATGGTTACGCGCAGCGTCGCGACGAAATAGTTGCTGCTCACGCCGATGTCTGTCGGCGCCGGCTCTATGCCGCGCGGCAGCCGGATGGTGAAATCGCCGGTGCTGCGAAAATACGCCCGGTCGCGCTGCGCCACCAGCGCCTGCGCGCCGCCGAGATCGAGTCCTTCGATGACCGCTGCCAGTACTTCGGCCGGCGCGGTATTCACGTTGATCGCGGTGAACCCCGGCAGCGCCGTGACGTAGGGGCGCAGCCGTGCGCGCACATTGGCGTCGAAGCCGCGCACCAGCGCGAGCTCGGCGATGTCGATGAGAGGTTGGTTCGCCGGCAGGTAGGGCGGATCCAGGGCGAGGTAATAGGCGTCTTCGGCTCCGTCACCAGGTTGCGGCAGGCTGTCCCCGTCGATCCAATCGGCGAGCGCGTCGGCGAGCTCGCCCGGCAGGCCCAGGGTCGCCAGCAGGCTGCGAAAATGCGCAAGCTGCGCGACATTGATCTTGCCTTCGGTGATGAGATTGTTGACGTTGAACAGGCCCTGCTGGTCCTCGATCTGGCCGACGAGTTCGCCGTTTTCCACCGGCAGGGGCGGCAATTTCAAGGCCCAGGGTTCCCCCAGATGGTCGACGTCGCCGAGGCGCCGGTCATCGGCGAGCAGCGCGCGCGCCCAATCGGCGCCCGCGAGAAGCACCGACCTGGCCTGTATGTGTTCTGTGGTGAGCTCGACCTGCCGTGCCCAGGTGCTTTGCGAAACCATGATCGCCGCCGCGGCCATGGCGGCCAGCGCGACCACGCCCATGGCGAGGACGATGGCGACGCCGCGTTGCCGTGTACTCATGATCGCAGCACGAATATGCGCACGATTTCCTCGTCCGAGGCGAGCACCACGCGCAGGCGTACGGCGCGCGGAATCGGAAGGTCGGCGGCAGATGTCGGCCAGACGTCGACCCATGCCAGGGACGGTGCGAGGTACTGCAGCTCGAATGTCTTCACGCCAGCCAGCACGGG
>DKBI01000131.1 GCA_002451175.1 Betaproteobacteria bacterium UBA6904 | reverse complement strand
GCGGCGTTCTTGCGGAGAAGCCATGAGCCCCGCGGCGGCAGCGCTCGTTACGCGCATTCGCACGATCCGCAGCCACAAGGTCTTGCTGGCCCCGGACCTTGCAGCTCTCTATGGCGTCCAGACGAAAGCCCTCATCCAAGCGGTTAAGCGCAACCTCGAACGTTTCCCGCCGGATTTCGTATTTCAGTTGACGGAACAAAAGGTTAGACGTCTAAGGTCACAATTTGTGACCTTAGACGCGACCCACTACGCGCCCCAAGGGCGCGGCAGACATCCCAAGTACGTGCCGTATGCCTTCACCGAGCAAGGCGTCGCCATGCTTTCGTCGGTGCTGAAGAGCAAGCAAGCGGTTCAGGTCAACGTCGAGATCATGCGCGCCTTCGTGCGTTTGCGCGATCTGATCGCGCATGACCAGGACCTGGCAAGGCGCCTGGATGCTCTGGAGTCGAGATACGACCGTCAGTTCAAAGTCGTGTTCGACGCAATACGCGAGCTGATGACGCCGCCTCAACCCGCGCCGAAGCGCCGAATCGGATTCGTACAGAACGAGTGACGCGTTTGCGGATGCCAGTCTCGAGGGCAGTGCCCCGCGCTCAGCGCACGCCGCCCGCCGGCGCCACCACGGCGCCCTCGATCGCGTGCCGCCGCAGCGCCTCGTCCACGAACCCGGACGCCTTCATCTCCTCCACGAACGCCGTGAGGTACCGCGCACCCGCCTCGCGCCCGAGCCGCATGCCCATCGCCTGGTGGATCACCATGAACCGGCCAGGCAACAGCCGCAACCCGGGAATGCGCCTGGCGTCCATCTCGAGCTGCTGCTTCACGCCCGCTGCGACCTCGAGCCGGTGGGCGATGAAATAGTCGACCACCGCGGGCGAGGTGGGCGCGCGTTCGATCTTCGCCTTACGGAGCGTGCGCGACAGGTAGAGGTCGTAGGCGCTCTTCGCGCCAACGGCGACGCGGATGCCGTCGCGGTCCACCTCGTCGTTTGCACGCAGCGGCGAGTCGTTGCGCACGAGGTATGCGCCCTCGATCTGCACGTACGGCCCGGTGAACGCGGTGTCTGCGCCGCGCGCGGGGTCGATGGCGAAGAAGCCCACGTCCACGCGGCCAGCCTTCAGCGTCTCGACCGCCTGCCCGGCAGACGTCACGGTGACCCATTCCGCACTGACGCCAAGCCGGCGCGCCAGCTCGCGCGCGAGATCCACCGACACGCCCGCCGGCTCCCCGGCGGCGTCCTTCTTCGCGAGGATGGGATTGCCGTAATTGATCACCGCGCGCAGTTTTCCGGTGGGCGCGAGATCGGCGACCGCGGCGGATGGCGCACTGGGCGCGATCGCGCAACCGCCGAGGAACGCGGCGGCAACGAGTACGCCGGCGAGGCACCTGCAGGAATTGGGTTTCATGCCGAACATCTTATGTGGAAACCGGGGTCTGACCCCAATTTTCGTGCGCGACATTCCCTTTCGGCGGCCGGCGGCCGGGTGTAGCCTTTGTACCAATGCATGGAGGGACCATGGAACCTGATTCGCTGAAGGACGAGGGTCCGCGCCTGCGGCCCGAGGCGCGCAGCGCGTTCCCCTGGATCGCCGCGGCGCTCGCCCTCGGCCTCGCAGGCGGCATCGCGTACTTCTACTTCCAGGCCGGCCGCCCGGTGCCGCCGGCGCCGATCGCGAAGTCCGAGACGCCGCCGGCCCCGCAGCCGGCGGAGCCCGCGATCCGCAACCCCTTGCCGGAGGCGCCGGCGAAATCGCTGCCCACGCTCGACAACAGCGACTCGATGATGCGCGAGTCGCTCGTGCAGCTCCTCGGCCGCAAGGCCTTCGCCGACTTCTTCATCCCGGCGCGGCTCGTGCGGCACATCGTCGCCACGGTGGACAATCTGCCGCGCCGCGCGGCGCCGCGCCGCGTGATGCCGCTGAACGGCGTCCCCGGGGCCTTCGCCACGACCGGCGCGGGCGAGACGCTCGCGCTCGATGCCGCGAACGCCGCGCGCTACGCGGCGCACGTCAGCGCGCTCGAGGCCCTGCCGGCGCGCGCGCTCGTCGCCCTGTACGTGGAGGCCTATCCGCTCTTCCAGCGCGCCTACGAGGAACTCGGCTATCCGGGCAGGTACTTCAACGACCGGCTGCTGGAGGCGATCGACGACCTGCTCGCGGCGCCCGAGGCGGATGGCGCTGTGCCGCTCGTGCGGCCCAAGGTGCTCTATGAGTTCGCCGACCCGCAGCTCGAGACGCGCTCGGCGGGACAGAAGATCCTCGTGCGCATGGGGACGGACAACGCGCGCAAGGTGAAGGCCAGGCTGCGCGACATCCGGCGGGAGCTCGCGGCGGCCGGCGAGCGCAAGCCCTAGCGCCGCGCCGGCCGGTGCGGCCCGGCCGGCCGCCCTGCCGATGCCGCCTCGCTCACATGCTTCGGCGGTATTGCCCGCCGACGTCGAAGAGCGCGTGCGTGATCTGCCCGAGCGAGCACACGCGCACCGCGTCCACCAGCACCGCGAAGACGTTCTCGTCGTTCACCACGGCCCGCTGCAGTCGCTCGAGCATCGCCGGCGCCTCGTTGGCGTGCCGCGCGTGGAACGCGCGCAGCCGCTTCAGCTGGCTCTGCTTTTCCTCCTCGGTGGAGCGGATCAGCTCGAGCTTGGCGGGAATCGGCTCGCCGTGCGGGTTGCGGAAGGTGTTCACGCCGACGATCGGGTAGGAGCCATCGTGCTTGCGGTGCTCGTAGAGCATCGACTCTTCCTGGATCTTGGAGCGCTGGTAGCCCGTCTCCATCGCGCCCAGCACGCCGCCGCGCGCTGAAATCGCCTCGAACTCCTTCAACACCGCCTCCTCGACCAGATCGGTGAGCTCG
The DNA here is from genome assembly GCA_002451175.1 of Betaproteobacteria bacterium UBA6904. Lineage (GTDB taxonomy): Bacteria > Pseudomonadota > Gammaproteobacteria > Burkholderiales > SG8-39 > 2-02-FULL-66-14. Next base: position 211 of record DKBI01000131.1, on the reverse strand, counting down.
TCGACGATGAACGACCCCTGATTGGGATTTTCGTTCTTCGCCAGGCCCCACTCCTTGTTGAGGATGAGCTGGATCGCCATCGCGCGGCGCACGCTCTCCTCGCTCGGCGTGGTGATCGCCTCGTCGTAGGCGTTGGTGTGCAGGCTGTTGGCATTGTCGTAGGTGGCGATCAGCGCCTGCAGCGTCGTGCGGATGTCGTTGAACTGGATCT
>DKBI01000109.1 GCA_002451175.1 Betaproteobacteria bacterium UBA6904 | reverse complement strand
CCGACCAGCTGCCGATGTTCTCCAAGATCACGAAGTACCAGGCGCATGTCAACAACCCGGCGCGCATGGCGGAGCTCACGGCGCGCCGGGTTGTTGACATGCGCCTGGTACTTCGTGATCTTGGAGAACATCGGCAGCTGGTCGGTCTCCTGGAATCCTCCCAGCCCGATCGACAGCGATCCGGTCTCCGGCGTGATGGCGACGACGGCGCTGTGCGCCCAGTAGGCGGCCGCGATCGCCGTGACGAAGTTCGTGATGCCGGGGCCGTTCTGCCCGATGCACACGCCGTGCCGCCCGGTGACCCGGTAGTAGCCGTCGGCCATGTGCGCCGAGCCCTGCTCGTGCACCGTCGGGATGAAGCGGATGCCCGCCGCCGGAAACAGGTCCAGCGCGTCCATGTAGGCCGAGCCGACGATCCCGAAGACGTTCTTCACGCCCTGCGCGGCGAGCGTCTCGACGAACGCTTCCGAAGGCGTCATGCGCTGCTTGCCGGTGACCACGGCGTGCGCCGGGATGTCCATTTCCTTGCCCATGAGTTCACTCCTCGTTCAAGTTGGCTGCGAATGTATCATTGTTCGAAAGCTTCACTGCATGTGCCAGCCGTGGCTGACGACGATCGACTGCCCGGTCAGCGCGTTCGAGGCAAACGCGGCGAGGAATAGCGCGACCGCCGCCACGTCCGCCACGGTCGTGAACTCGCCGTCCACCGTGGTGCCGAGCATCACGTCGCGCACCACCGCGGCTTCGCTGAGGCCGCGCTCGCGGGCGATCTGCGGAATCTGCCGCTCGACGAGCGGCGTGCGCACGAACCCGGGGCAGATGAGGTTGGCGCGCACGCCGTGCGGCGCGCCTTCCTTCGCGAGCACGCGCGTCAAGCCGAGCAGGCCGTGCTTCGCCGCGACGTACGGGCCCTTCTCCACCGACGCCTCCTTCGCGTGCACCGATCCCATGAGGATCAGCGCCCCGCCGCGCTGCTGCGCGATCATGCGGCGCAGGCACGCCCGCGCAGTGAGAAAGCCGCCGTCGAGGTGCACGCCGAGGATGCGCCGCCAGTCCGCGAACGACACCTCGGCAATGGGGTCGAGATGCTGCAAGCCCGCGTTGCTGACGAGCACGTCCACGCCCCCGAGGCGTTCCACCGCCCTCGTCACACCCTGCTCGACGCTGGATTCGTCGCTCACGTCCATCGCCTGCGCAACCGCGCCGGCGCCAAGGTCGCGGGCCACGCGCTCGGCGCCCGCGACATCGACGTCCGCGATGCAGACCCGCGCGCCTTCGCCGGCGAAAGCGCGCGCGATCGCCTCGCCGATGCCGCTCGCCGCGCCGGTGACGATGGCCGCCTTGCCGTCGAGGCGCGGCGGGCTCATGTGCGAAGGAAGCCGCCGTCCACGGCGATCGTCTCGCCGGTGATGAATGCCGACCAGTCGGAGGCGAGAAACACCGCGAGCCGCGCCACGTCGTCGCATTCCGCGAGACGGCCGAGCGGAATGCGCGAGACGATGCGCGCGCGGACTTCCTCCGTCAGCAGCTGGTGCACCATGTCGGTCGCCACCACCGCGGGCGCGATGGCGTTGACCCGGATCCTCTCCGGCCCCAGCTCGCGCCCGAGGCCCTTGGTCATCGCGACGACGCCCGCCTTGGTCGTGCCGTACCAGACGTTGCCGAACGCGCCGCCGCCTTTCTCGTGCGACACCGACGCGATGTTGATGATGTTGCCGCCCCCGCGGCGGCGCATCGCCGGCACCGCGGCCTGCACGCAGTTGTAGAGGCCGGTCAGATTGACGGCGACCAGATTGTCCCAGGCCTCGCCGCCGGTCGCGTCGAACGCGCCGTTGGCGAGCAGGCCGGCGTTGTTGACGAGAATGTCGAGCCCGCCGCGGGCGCGCCCGACCGACTCGACCGCCGCGCGCACGCCGGCGCGGTCGCGCACGTCGAAGCGCAACCCGTGCGCGCTCGCGCCCAGCTCGCCCGCCAGCGCGTGCGCGGCGGGCTCATCCAGATCGGCGACGATCACCGTCGCCCCCTGGGCGACGAACTGCCGCGCAATCTCGGCGCCGACGCCGCGCGCCGCCCCGGTAATCAGCGCCACCTTGCCCTGCAAAGCCTGCTCCATCGGTCTGCGATCCTCTAAGCCGAAACCGTCAATTCCGTGCCCGCGAAGCGAACTCTCGCGTACTCGATGTCGCGCCGCGAGCCGAGGTAGCGGATGAGCTCGTGCAGCGGCGTCGTGCGAAACGCATAGGCCGGCGGCCTCCGCTTCAGCGGCTCGAGCAGCGCCTTGTCGTAGAACGCGCTCAGCAGCAGCGCCTCGTCGCTCACCCCCGGCCCGAGCTCGCGCCGCAACCGCGGCAGCCGCGGCTCGAGGTGCTCGCCCGGCCGCTCGGTCACCCGGTCCTGCGGGCGGATGCCCGCGCGCTCGAGGAATTCATCGGCGGGTTGCGCGGCGAGCCGCCCGTAGTAGCCGAGCGCGTACTTGCGGATTTCATCCGGCACCGTCTTGTAGCGCTCTCCCTGCACCACGTTGAGCGTCGCCTGCGTGACGATGTACTGCGCGAACGGGCTGACGACGATCGGGTAGCCGAGGTCGTGGCGCACGCGCTCCGCCTCCTCGAGGATTTCCGGCAGCCGGTGCTCGATCTGCAGGGTCTGCAGCTGGTAGCGCAGGTTGGAGATCATGCCGCCCGGAATCTGGTGCCGGTAGAGCGCCGGGTCGTAGGCGGCCGTCTCGCCGCGCGGCAGATTCTCGATCTCGCACAGGCAGGCAAAGTAGCCGGCGACTTCCTCGAGCGCCGCGTCGTCGAGCGCGACGCGAAAGCCCAGCCGCCGCGCGCGCGCCGCGACCTCCTCGGTCGCCGGCAGCGAGGCGCCGTTGCCGAGCGGCTCGCTGGCCGTGTAGCCGTAGCGGAAGCCGCTCTGCATGGCCACCTCGTACACCTCGGGCGCGAGGCCCGTCTGGCAATGCGAGTGCAGCTTGAGCGGGATGCGGCCGGCGGCCCGCACGACGGCGGGGAACAGGGTGCGCGCGCGAGCGGGCGTCAGCAGCCCGGTCGGATCCTTGATCGAGATGAAATCCGCCTTCAGGCGGACCAGTTCCCGCGTGCGATCGACGTAGTAGGCATCGGTGTGCGCCGGGCTGACCGTGTAGGTCATCATCGCGTTGACCTGCATGCCTGCCGCGTGACCGGAGCGCACCGAGGACTCGACGTTGCGATTGTCGTTCAGCGCGTCGTACACCGTGAGCACGCGAATGCCGCAGCGCGCGAGCACCTGCGAATTCAGGGCGACGAGGTCGTCGGGGAACAGCTCGAAGGTGTAGAGACTCTGGCCGCGCGTCAGTCCGTCGCAGGGCGTCTGCAGCCGCCCGCACAGCAGCTTCACCCGTTCCCAGGGACTCTCCTGCAGGTAGCGCACGCAGACGTCGAACACCGCGCCGCCGAGAATGTTGATGTACGCGTACCCCACGCGGTCGATGGCCTCGAGGATCGGCGTCATCATCGCGGTGGTCATGCGCGTCGACCACAGGCACTGATGCGCGTCGCGCAGCGTGACGTCGACGAATTCGAAGCGCCGCGCCGGCGCGCGTCGCGGCGGCTTGCGGCTCACGCGGCGCCCTCCGGCCGGATCGCGATGATCACCTGGTCGAATTCCACCGCCTCGCCGTTGGCGACGAAGATGTCGGTGACGACGCCGCGCGTGCCCGCCGCGATCGAGTTCATCAGCTTCATGACCTCGATGATGCAGACCGTGCTGTCGGGCTCGACCCGCTGGCCGATCTCCACGAACGGCGGCGCATCGGGCGCCGGCGCGCGGTAGAACGTGCCCACCATCGGCGAGCGAATGAACGTGGCGCCAGGCGCCGCTGCCGGCTCGCCGCGGCGCGCTGCGCCCTCCGCCGCGGGCGCAGCGCCTGCTTCGGCGGCCGCCGCCGGCGGCGCCGCGCCGTTCGCCCGGCGCAGGTGGACTTCGATTTCACCGACCTTGAGCCGAAACTCGGAGAACCGGCTGGACTTCACCAGCTCGACGATGCGCAGCACGTCGTCGTAGCTCAGGCGGTCTTTGCGCATGGGAGCCCGTCCGGAATGCGGCGCGATCGTTGCGCGGCGGCGCGAAGCGTGGTCATAATGATTCGTGCCCTTCCACGCGTTGAAGCAGGCTTCGCCCACGACGCCGCGCCGCTCGGCCGGCGCCCGCGTCGCGAACCGCGCCGTCTCGCACTGAGGAATCCGCAATGACCGCACCCGTCATCATCACCGTCGCCATCACGGGCGCCGTGCCGAAGAAGAAAGACAACCCGGCCGTCCCGGTGACGCCCGCCGAGCAGATCGAGTCCACCCACGCCGCGTTCGAAGCCGGCGCCTCGCTCGTGCACATTCACGTGCGCAATCCCGACGAATCGCCGGGCTCCGATCCGCAGGCGTTCGCCCGCGTGCAGGAAGGCGTGCGCAAGCACTGCCCCGGCATGATCATCCAGTTCTCGACCGGCGGGCGCGGTCGCGAGCAGTCCGCGCGCGGCGCGATGCTGCACCTGAAGCCCGACATGGCGTCGCTCGCCACCGGCTCGGTGAACTTTCCGACGACGGTCTACGAGAACCCGCCGGACTTCGTCGAGGGGCTTGCGAAGACGATGCTCGAGCTCGACATCAAGCCCGAAATCGAGGTCTTCGACCTGGCGATGCTCTACAACGCGGCGAACCTCGTGAAGAAGGGCTTGCTGAAGGACCCGCCCCACGTCCAGTTCGTGATGGGCATTCCGAACGCCCTGCCGGCGCGCCGCGCGATCTTCGATTTCCTGCGCGCCGAGCTGCAGGCGGTGCTGCCGCGCGCGACCTGGGTCGCCGCCGGGGTCGCGCGTCACCAGTGGGAAGTCAATCAGTGGTGCCTGGAGACCGGCGGCCATTGCCGCACCGGGCTCGAGGACAACCTGAAGATCGAGGCCGACCGGCTCGCGGCGAGCAACGCCGAGCTGGTCGCGAAGATCGCCGATCATTGCGCCCGCTACGACCGGCATCCAGCGACCCCCGCCGAAGCTCGCCGCATCCTGGGGCTGCACACGGCCTGATCCGGCGCGCCGCTCACGCGGTGCGCGCGTCCTCGAGGACGAGATCGGCGCCCTTCTCGGCGATCATCACGACGGGCGCCGCGGTGTTGCCCGAGACCAGCCTGGGCATGATCGAGCAGTCGATGACGCGCAGCCCGCCGACGCCCTGCACGCGCAGGCGGTCGTCCACCACGGCCGCGCGGTCGCTGCCCATCGCGCAGGTTCCCGAGGGGTGGAAGATCGTCGCACCGTAGCGGCGCGCGAACTCGAGCAGCTCCTCGTCGGTCTGCGCCTTCGCGCCGGGCCGGTACTCCTCGAGGATGTAGGGGCGCAGCGCCTGCGTCGCCGCGAGCGAGCGCGCGAGCCGCACGCCCGCCACGGCGCAGCGCCGGTCCTGTTCGGCCTCGAGGTAATTCGCCTGCATGAGCGGCGCGGCGAGCGGATCGGCGGAGCCGATGCGCACGGTGCCCCGCGATTCCGGGCGCAGCTGGCAAACGGACATCGTGAATCCGGACCACTTGTGCGGCTTGGCGCCGGCCATTTCCGCCGACAGCGTCGCGAAGTGGAACTGCACGTCGGGCGTCTTCGACTCGGGCAGCGCGCGCGTGAACAGCCCGCCCTGGTTGATGCCGATCGCCAGCGGCCCCCGGCGCAGGAGGATCCACTTCAGGCCCATCGCCGCGCTGCGCCACCAGCTCGCCAGGTCGTCGTTCGTCGTGATCGGCTTCGAGCACTTGAACATCAGGCGCAGCTGCAGGTGGTCCTGCAGGTTCTCGCCGACGCCCGGCAGATCGCGAACCACCGGGATGCCAAAGGACTGCAACAGGCCGCCCGGCCCGACCCCGGACAGCTGCAGCAACTGAGGGCTCTGCAACGCGCCCGCGGCGAGGATCACTTCGCGCGCGGCGCGCACTTCGTGCTCCGCCTCGCCCTGCCGGTAGCGCACGCCCACCGCCCGCGACCCATCGAAGACGATGCGCGTCGCCTGCGCATTGCACTGCACCTCGACGTTCGGCCGCCGCTCGGCCTCGCGCAGGTAGGCGGTGGCGCTGCTCGAGCGCCATCCGCCCTTCGTGAACAGCTGGTAGTAGCCGACGCCTTCCTGCCGGCCGCCGTTGAAGTCCGTCGTCGCCGGAATGCCGAGCTCGTTGCCGGCCCGGATGATCGCGTCCATCAGCTCGTGCCGCTCGCGAATGTCCGACGTCGACAGCAGGCTGCGCTCGAAGTACGGCAGCACGTCGCGCCAGGCCCAGCCGCGATTGCCGAGCGCCGCCCACGCGTCGTAGTCCTCGGGCTGGCCGCGCACGTAGATCAGGCCGTTGATGGACGACGAGCCGCCGAGCCCGCGGCCGCGCGGCCAGTAGACGCGGCGCGACTTCATGTTCGGTTCCGGCTCGGTCTCGAAGCGCCAGTTGTAGACCGGATGGAACATCGTCTTGCCGTAGCCGATCGGGATGTGGATCCAGAGGTAGCGATCGCGCGGCCCGGCCTCCAGCAGCAGCACGCGGTGCCGGCCATCGGCGCTGAGCCGGTTCGCGAGCACGCACCCGGCGGTGCCGCCGCCGACGATCACGTAGTCGGCCTGCTTCACGCCCTGGCCTTTCCCGTGCTCTCTCGGATCACGATCTCGGTGCGCACTTCCTCGAGCTTCGCCACGTCGCGCCCGGCGAGCCTCGCCAGCATGCGATGCGCGGCGAGCCGGCCGATCTCCGCCGCCGGCACGCGCACCGTGGTGAGCGCCGGCGTCATCTCCGCGGCCATGTCGATGTCGTCGAATCCCGCGATCGACAGGTCGCCCGGCACGCGGATGTCGCGCCGCACGCATTCCGCCAGCGCGCCGACCGCGAGCAGGTCGTTGCCGCAGAGCAAGGCCGTGAATCCCGGCGCCTGGTCGAGCAGCCGCACGCACGCGCGGCGCCCCTGCGGTATCGAGAACTCCGCCTCCACGACGCGATCCGGGCGCAGCTCGATGCCGCGTCCCGCGAGCGCCTCGCGCACGCCGGTCAGGCGCTCGCGCGCGCGATCGTTGTGCGCGGTGACGCCGGCGATCACGGCAAACTCCCGGTGCCCGAGGTCGAGCAGGTGCTGCGTGATGCGCACCGACGCCAGCCGGTGCGCGACGCCCACGCAGTAGTGGTGCCCGGCATGGTCGAGCGACCACGTGATCTCGCAGGGCACGTTCGCGCGCCCGACCAGTTCGAACAGCGCCGGATCGTGGTCCATGCCGATGAGCACGACGCCGTCCACGCCGCGCTCGAGCAGCGCGCGCGTTGCGGCAATCTCGGCGACGGGATCGTACTCGTGCGTCGCGAGCAGCAGCGTGTAGCCGGCCGCGGCGAGTTCGTGCGCGAGCGCCTGGGTCGCGGCCGCGAAGATGGGGTTGTCCACCGGAGGAAACACGGCGCCTACGGTGCGCGAGCGGCGCGTCGCCAGGGCGCGCGCCGCGCCGTGGGGCACGTAGCCGAGCATTTTCGCGAGCTGGCGGACGCGCTCGCGCGTCGGCTCCCGCACCAGCGCGGACTCGGCGAGCGCGCGCGACGCGGTCGCGAGGGAAACGCCCGCTGCGCGGGCCACATCGCTCAACCGGGGGTTCGCAGGCGCCTTCACGGGGCATCACTTTAGCATTATGAAAGCGCTTGTATAGTTCCGATGCTGCGCCGCAGCTTGACTCGGAGTATGCAGGCTGACTAGCCTTTGCAAGCGGTTTCATTTCGGACCCGCCCGCACCGGGAGATCATGTCATGGCGAAGCAGGGACGTTTGTTCAGGGGACTGGTCGCGCTGGCCGCATGCGCCGCGCTCGCGCCGGGGTTGGCGCTGGCACAGGCCAAGCCCGTCAAGATCCGCGTTCAGTCGGTGATNNACGCTCGACGCCGTGGACAAGGGCCTCATCGAGGGCGGTTTTGCCTGGACCCATTACTGGTCCGGCAAGCACCCGGCAGCAACCCTGTTCGGCTCGCCCGCGGCGGGTTCCGGCGTAGGGCTCGATCCGTTCGCCTGGGTGTCCTGGTATCTCTACGGCGGCGGCAAGCCTCTGTACGACGATCTCTGGAAGGAGATGAAGGTCAACGTCAAGGGATTCATCCTGCAACCGGTCGGCCCCGAAGCGCTCGGCTGGTTCAAGAACCCGATCAACTCGATGGCCGATTTCCGCAAGCTGCGCTTCCGCACGCCGCCGGGCATTCCGGGACAGATCTACAAGGACATC
>DKBI01000176.1 GCA_002451175.1 Betaproteobacteria bacterium UBA6904 | reverse complement strand
GCTGCACTGGCTCGATCCGGGCGCCTTCGGCACGCTGGGCGTGGGCGCGGGCTTTTCGCTGGGCGTCGCGCAGCTGCGCGCCCCGGCGGAAACGTGGCTCATCTGGGGCGACGGCGCGAGCGGCTACGGACTCGCGGAATTCGACACCTTCCTGCGCCACCGGCTGCCGGTGATCGCGGTAGTCGGCAACGACGCCTCCTGGGCGCAGATCGCGCGCGAGCAGGTCAAGCTGCTGGGCGACGACGTCGGCACGGTGCTCGCCCGCACCGCGTACCATGAGGTCGCGCGGGGCTTCGGCGCCGAAGGCCTCGAGATCCGGCGCAGCGACGAAATCGACGGGGTGCTGGGGCGCGCGCGCGAGCTGGCGGCCGCGGGACGCCCGGTGCTGGTCAACGTCTGGCTCGACCGGACCGATTTCCGCGAAGGCTCGATTTCGATGTAGCGCCGGCCGCCGCGATGCGCCTTCTGCAATGGAACATCCAGTGGTGCCGCGGCATGGACGGCGTCGTCGATCCGGCGCGCACGGCGCGCGTGGCGCGCGAGCTGTGCGATCCCGACGTCTGCTGCTTTCAGGAAGTCGCCATCAACTATCCGGCGCTTGCGGGCAGCCGCGGCGAGAATCAGGCCGCGCAACTCGCCGCCGCGTTCCCGGGGTACGAGACGCACTTCGCGTGGGGCGTGGATGCCTCCGACGGCCAAGGCGGCAGGCGCCAGTTCGGCAACCTGATCCTTTCGCGGCTGCCCGTCGCGCAGGTGCTGCGCCACTCGCTGCCGTGGCCCGCGCACGAAGGCGTGCCGAGCATGCCGCGCGTGGCGCTCGAAGCGGTCATCGAGGCGCCGTGGGGCGCGGTTCGAGTGCTCACGACGCATCTGGAGTACTACTCCGGCATCCAGCGCATCGCCCAGGTGGCGCGACTCTGCGACATCGAAGCCGAATCCCGCGCGCGCGCGGCGACGCAGCCTTCGCAGCGTTACGCCGCGGGACCGTTCCAGCCCTTGGCGCGGCCGGCAGGTTCAATTCTCACTGGCGATTTCAACCTGCGTCCGGAAGACGCGGCCGCTGCGCGGTTGCGCGAGACGTGGCGGGACGCGTGGTCGATCGCGCACCCTGGCGCGCCGCAGCCGCCGACCTTCGGGGTGTTCGACGCGTCCTTCGCGAGCGAGCCCTACGCCTGCGACTTCGTCTTCGTCACCGAGGATCTCGCGCCGCGCGTCGCTTCGGTGCGCGTGGACGCCGTTTGCACGGCGTCCGACCACCAGCCGGTGATCCTGGAGCTGAAGTCGTGATGCCCGCGCGCTAGGACTGCGCGGCAGCGTCCTTCTTCGCGCAGGTATTGATCCCGAACCACGCGTACGGCGGGCAGTAGCCCATCGCCGCGGTGGCCAGCGGGCCGAACCCGATCAACCCCCACCAGCGGGCGTTGCCTTCCAGCACGAAGATCAGGCTGAGCAGCCCGAGCCCGACGATGGCGCGGACCACTCGCTCAGCATTGCCGACGTTCTTGGTCATGGTGTGCTCTCCTTGCTCCGGTGGCGCCACATTACCGCAGGCCAGCGCGGTGCGGGCGCTATTTCGTCTGCCGGCCTTTGGCCGGCCGCTTGCCGCGCGACGCCCCGAGGCGGGCGAGCGCCTCGCGCCGGCCCATGGCCCGGACCGCCGCGAGTGCCGCACGCTGCGCATGGCGCGGGCGCGACGCCCCGTGCTCCCAGGCGTAGACGGTGTGTCCCGTCACGCCGATGAGCTGGCCGTAATCCGCGGCGGAAAGCCTCAGCCGTTTGCGCTGCGCAACGACGCTCCGCGCGGTAAAGCGCGTCTTCGCCGCCTCCGTTGCGCCCACCGGCGCCTGGCCGGGAGCACGCCTGAGTCGCGCGATTTCGGACAGCAGGGCGGCGGCGCCACGCTTCAGCCGCGCGATGTCCTTGCGGAATTTCGCCGAGGCCTTGCGCAATCCCGCGACCTGGCCGCGCACCTCGCGCCGCGCCAGCCGCGTGATCTCCTGCCTGAATGCAGCCGCAATGTTGGACATGTCGTAGCCTCCTCTTCTTGACGTTGTGCCGCACGCGCCGCGGCGGATTCGCAGGGCCGCGGCCCGCAACCCGCCCGGCTCATTGCTCCGGTTTCGGATTCTGACGCCGCTCGAAAGGCGGCGCGCCCTCCGAGGGCGGGCGCGGCGCGCCCACGCGACGATCGAACAGCACCTTCGACAGCAGTTCCTGCGACGTCTTGGCCGCCGCCTGCACCTGGGTGGCTTCCGTCAGCTGCTTGACCATCGCGTGCATGCGCTTGGTCACCTCGTTGAACATCATGACCAGAAAGCGCAGCGCCGTCTCCGGATGCGTCGTCCACAGGCGGCTGAAATCCTCGTGCGAGAGGTAGCCGAGCGCACAGCGCGCGGCGGTCGTGACCGCAGCCGAGCGCTGGCCGATCACGGTGATCGCCGACTCGCCGAGGATCGCGCCGGCGCTCGCCATGCCGACGTGGAGCACCTGGCGATTGGCGGCGTTGCACCAGACGTTGACGCGACCGTCCGCGATGAACAGGAGGTAATCGGCGCGATCGCCGACGCCGAACAACTGCACGTCCTTCTCCACGAAGCTGAAGCGACAGACCGAAAACACGATCTCCGCGTCGGACTCGCTCAGCATGCTGAAGAGCCCGTTGCGCCGGGCGCTCTGCAGCAGCGGCTCGATGGCCGCCCGGGCGACCGCCGATCCAGGCAGGGGACCGGCCGATGGCGATGCCTCACGTTCCATGATTTCCTCGCTCAATGCCCGCGCCGGCGCGCCCGCCCGCCCCGGCGGCAGCCGCGACCGCCGCGCGAATCGCCTCGACGCGCGCGCGATTGACGCCGAAGTCGCGCCGCCCCAGGCGAGAAGCCGACCGCACGTGGATCACGCCCGCCGCCGCGTCGTGCAGGAACTCGACGTCGTCGACGAATCCCATCAGCTTCGAGCGGAACTCGGCATACAGATAACCGCCGTCGGCNNGCGGGGTCCGCCTGGCTCGATACGCAGTTCGGCGTGCGCTTGCAGCGCGCCAGCCGGCCCTCCTTGACGCCCAGGTACTCGGGACGCGTTCCGGAAAACATCGTCTCCCTCTCGCTCACCGCAAGATGCAGCGCCAGCGCGCCGGCCGCGCACAACAGCGCCAGCGCGACGCCCCAAACGATGCGCTTCGCCATGCAAGCGCGAATGTTACCATCGCGTCCAGGGGGGACTCGCCCATGCTGAACATCTCCGCGCAGCAACTCGCCGAACTGCTCATCGGCATCGCACGCGCGCAGGCCGCCGTGATCCACGGCGTGGACAACGCGCACGCCGGCATCAAGACGCAGAGCATCGTGCCGGCGCTGCAGAACGCCGCGCACCTGCGTGATCACCCGGAGCCGACGCTCGTCGATCTGCCGGTGCGCATCCTGCTCACATCCCAGGGGCGCGTGCCGCCGGATCCGGCCGTGGTCGCGCGCGATCTCGAGCGGCTGCTGTCGGGCGCGCCGACGCCCGCACCTGCCGCGGCCAGCGCACCGGCGCCTGCGCCGGCGACCGTGCCCGGTGCGGCGCCTTCCGCCGGCAGCGAACTCGACTTCACCGCTTCGTAAGCGCGCCCAGCGCGCGGCTGGGCGCGCACCGCGACGCGCGCCGGGTCAGAACGCGTCCGGCGCGGGTGGGAAGTTCGGCGCGCGCTTCTCGCGGTGCGACGCAATGCCCTCGAGCACCTCGGGCCCCGTGAAGCCCATGAACTCCAGCGCGAGCGAGGCATCGAAGCTGGGGCCCGCCATGCGCAGCCAGTTGTTGAGGCTCCACTTGGTCCAGCGCAGCGCGGTCTGCGCGCCCGCAGCGAGCTTGCGCGCCACTTCCAGCGCCTTCGCCTGCAGTTCGCTCTCCTCGCAGGTGAGCGACACCAAACCGATGCGCTCGGCTTCCTCGCCGGACACCTGCTCGCAGAGCAGCAGGTAGTACTTCGCCTTCGCCATGCCGCACAGCAACGGCCAGATGATCGCCGAGTGGTCGCCCGCCGCGACGCCGAGGCGCGTGTGGCCGTCGATGATGCGCGCGTTCTTCGCCGCGATGGAGACGTCCGCGAGCAGCCCGGCGACGAGGCCCGCGCCGACCGCCGGGCCGTGCATCGCGGAGACGATCATCTTCGAGCAGTTGATCACGTTGTAGACCAGGTCCCGCGCCTCGCGCCAGACGCGCGCGCGCGCGGCGAAGTCGCGCGTGACTTCCTCGACCATCGACAGATCGCCGCCGCCGGAGAATCCGCGGCCCGCGCCGCGCAGGATGACGACGCGCGTCTCCGGATCGCGGTCGACGTCGAGCCAGATCTCCGCAAGCTCCTGGTGCAGGCGGGCGGTCGCGGTGGACAGTTTCGCGCCCTCCTCGCCCATGACGAGTTCGAGAATTCCCGGCTCCAGGCGCCGGACCTTGAGGTCGGTGTAGCGCGAATAGTCCATGGAACCATTCTACAATCGCGTCATGAGCGTCCTGCGCACGCCCGAGGAGCGCTTCGCCGAACTGCCCGGGTTCGCCTGGGCGCCGCACTACGCCGACTGGCAGGGTCTGCGCGTGCACTACGTCGACGAGCGTCCGGCGCGCGCTGCGGCCGACGCGCCGGTCCTGCTGGCGCTGCATGGCGAGCCGACCTGGAGCTATCTCTATCGCCGCATGATCCCGCCGTTCCTCGCCGCGGGATACCGCGTGGTGGCGCCCGACTTCGTCGGCTTCGGCCGTTCCGACAAGCCGCAGGACGAGGCGTTCTACACGTTCGACATGCACCGCGCCCTGCTGCGCGACCTCGTCGAGCGCCTGGATCTGCGGCGCATCACGCTCGCCGTGCAGGACTGGGGCGGACTGCTCGGCCTCACGCTGCCGATGGAGATGCCCGAGCGCTTCGAGCGGCTGCTGGTCATGAATACGGCGCTCGGCACGGGTGACGTGCCACTCTCGGCGGGCTTCGTCGCCTGGCGCGACTACGTGGCGCAGACCCCGAGCCTCGACTGCGCGAAACTGATGGCGCGCGCCTGTCCGCATCTCACGGCGCCGGAGGCCGCGGCCTACGAGGCGCCGTTTCCCGACGCGCGTTACAAGGCCGGCGTGCGGCGCTTCCCGCAGCTCGTGCCCGACCGGCCGGACGCGCCCGGCGCCGCGCTGTCGCGGCAGGCGCGCGACTGGTGGAAGAGCGCCTGGCAGGGCGATGCGTTCATGGCGATCGGCGCGCGGGACCCGGTGCTCGGCCCGCCGGTGATGAACGCGCTGCGCAAGCTGATCCGCAACTGCCCCGAGCCGTACGTCCACGAGACCGGCGGTCATTTCCTGCAGGAATGGGGCGAGGACGTCGCCCGCGCCGCGCTCGCGCATTGGGGCGCGGCGTGAGTACCGACGCGCGCGCCGCGCCTGCGGTTTCCTTCGACGACATCGCCGCGGCGCACGAGCGCATCCGGGCGCACGCGCGCCGCACGCCCGCGCTCACCTCGGCGACGATCGACGCGCGCACCGGCGCGCGGGTCTACTTCAAGTGCGAGAACTTCCAGCGCATGGGCGCGTTCAAGTTCNNTTCAATGCGCTCGCCCAGCTCGCTCCCGCGGAGCGTGCGCGCGGGGTCATCACCTACTCCTCGGGCAATCACGCGCAGGCGGTCGCGCTGGCCGGGCGCATGCTCGGCATCCCGGCGACGATCGTGATGCCCGCGGATGCGCCGCGCGTGAAGCTCGAGGCGACGCGCGGCTATGGCGCGGAGGTGATCACCTACGATCCCGCAGCGCAGTCGCGCGAGACGCTGGCGCGAACGCTCGCGGCCGAGCGCGGGCTGGCGGTGATTCCGCCGTACGACCACGCGCACATCATCGCCGGCCAGGGCACCGCGGCGAAGGAGCTCATCGAGGACGTCGGGCCGCTCGATCTGCTGCTGGTGCCGTGCGGCGGCGGTGGATTGCTCTCGGGCTGCGCGATCGCGGCCAAGCATCTCGCGCCGGACTGTCGCGTGGTCGGCGTGGAGCCCGCCGCGGGCGACGACGCGACGCGCTCGTTTCGCTCGAAGACGCTGCAGAGCGTGCACAACCCCGACACGATCGCCGACGGGGCCCGCACGCCGTCGCTCGGCCAGCTCACGTTTCCGCTCGTCCTGCGGTACGTCGACGACATGATGACGGTGGACGACGGCGCGCTGCTCGACAGCATGTTCTTCCTGTGGGAACGCATGAAGATCGTCGTCGAACCCACGGGCGCGCTGGGCGCCTGCGCGCTGCTGGAAAAACGCCTCCTCGCCGAAGGGCTGCGCGTCGGGGTCGTGCTCTCCGGCGGCAACGTGGACCTTGCCTGGGCGGCCGGAAGACTGCTGGGCCGCTGATCCCGCAATTCCCGCAGCCTGGCCCGCGACGGCCGTAGGCTATGATGCGGACTCCTTTTTTTGCTGATCCGTGAGCGTCATGACCCTGCCCCAGAACATGCGTGCCGTAGAAATCTCCAAGCCCGGCGGTCCCGAAGTGCTCGTCGCCGCCCAGCGCCCCGTGCCGCAGCCCAGGTCCACGGAAATCCTCGTCAAGGTCGAGGCTGCCGGGGTCAATCGGCCGGACGTGCTGCAGCGCCAGGGCAATTACGCGCCGCCCCCCGACGCCTCCGACCTGCCCGGTCTCGAGATCGCCGGCGAAGTCGTCGCCTGCGGCGCCGGCGTGTCGATGTGGAAGCCCGGCGATCGCGTCTGCGCCCTCACGCACGGCGGCGGCTACGCGGAATACTGCGTGACGCCCGAAGTGCAGGCGCTGCCCGTGCCGCAGGGGCTGTCGGCGATCGAAGCGGCCTCGCTGCCGGAGACGTTCTTCACCGTGTGGAACAACGTCTACGACCGCGGCAAGCTCGCGGCGGGCGAGACGCTGCTGGTGCAGGGCGGCAGCTCGGGCATCGGCGTCACCGCGATCCAGATGGCGGTCGCCACGGGCAACCGCGTGTTCGCGACCGCGGGCAGCGACGACAAGTGCGCGGCGTGCGTGCGCCTCGGCGCGGAGAAAGCCGTCAACTACCGCACGCAGGATTTTCTCGCCGAGATCCAGGCGGCCACCGATGGCAAGGGCGTGAACGTGATCCTCGACATGGTCGGCGGCGACTACGTGCCGAAGGAACTCAAGTGCCTCGCGGACGACGGGCGGCTGGTGTTCATCGCGTTTCTGCGCGGGCCGAAGACGGAGCTCGACATCAACGAGCTCATGCGCCGGCGCCTGTCGATCACGGGCTCGACGCTGCGGCCGCGCCCGGTCGAATACAAGGGCTTCGTCGCGCGCAACCTGCGCGAGCGTTTCTGGCCGCTCATCGAGTCGGGCCGCATCAAGCCGGTGATCCACCAGACGTTTCCGCTGGCGCAGGCCGCCGACGCGCACCGGCTGATGGAGTCCTCGCAGCACGTCGGCAAGCTCGTGCTGACGATCTAGGAAGCGCGCATGTTCCGGAAGGATCTG
>DKBI01000107.1 GCA_002451175.1 Betaproteobacteria bacterium UBA6904 | reverse complement strand
CTCGCGCACGACCGCGACAGCCACGTCGCCTACGACCCCGAGATCAACGAGGAGACGATCCACTTCCGCAGCCTCAAGCTGGCGGCCTTCCAGAAGACGCTCAAGACGCCGCCGGTGTACGGCGACCCGAAGGGCGACCTGCTGGTGATCGGCTGGGGCAGCACGAAGGGGGCGATCGAGGAAGCCGTGCAGTCGCTGCGCGACGAGGGCAAGAAGGTGTCGTCGCTGCACCTGCGGTTCCTGCAGCCCATGCCGGGCGGCATCAAGGAGATCATGAAGAAGTTCAAGAAGGTGATCACGATCGAGGGCAACTGGTGCGATCGCCCCGAGGACGAGATCATCGACGAGACCAACCGCCGCTACTCGACGCTCGCGCTGCTGCTGCGCGCGCGCTACCTCATCGACGTCGATTGCTGGAGCGAAATCAAGGGCCAGCCCATCAAGCCGAGTGGCATCCGCCGCGCCCTCGAGGCGAAACTCGCGAAGTGAAAGAGGAATCCCCATGAACATGCTCGCCACCGAATGTCTCCTGCAGCTGGCCGAGGAGCGCCACGCGATCGAGGACTACCAGAGCGGCGTGCCGCGCTGGTGCAGCGGCTGCGGGGACAACGCCATCCTCGCCGCCGTCCAGCGCCTGTGCCGGGACGAGGGGCTGCGCCCCGAGAAGACCGTGTTCGTCTCCGGCATCGGCTGNNACAACCAGATCTACGGCCTGACGAAGATGCAGGCTTCGCCCACCTCGCCCCGCGGCACGAAGAGCAACACCACGCCGCGCGGCACCACGCTCGAGGCGCTGCAGCCGCTCAGCGTGACGCTCGGCGTGCAGAACGTCTCCTTCGTCGCGCAGGCCGTGGACTGGATCCCCGAGCTGCTGTTCGACATCGTCAAGGCGGCGTACCACCACCAGGGCTTTTCGTTCGTGCGCATCGTGCAGCGCTGCCCGGAGTGGCTGCCGAAGATGTGGGATCCGTGGCTCCACGATCCGCAGCGCATCCAGCTGCTCGCGCACCCCAAGGGGCTGCAGCCGAGCGCGGGCGTGCAGAAGGTCTACAAGAACCAGATCGAGCACGATCCGGCAAACATCCACCGCGCGCGGGAGCTCGCCTCCAACGTGGACGAGATCCCGGTCGGCATCCTGTACCACGACCCGTCGGTGCCGTGCTACGAGGATCTGCGCCGCAGCACCGTGGCGCGCACCGACGAATACATCCAGAAGGGGCTCGAGGCGGAGCTCGACAAGTTCACCGTCTGGCCCCAGGCCGCCGCATGACCATGACCACCGAACTGCAATCGCCGGTCGCGTTCCATCTGACGGGCCGGCGCGCCGGCGCGGATCTCACGCCCGTCACCGAGCGGGGCCTGCGTCCCGCGGTGTTCGCGCGCTACCGCGACCTCACCGCGCTGCGCTACGACTTCCCGCTGGTGCTGCTCGACAAGCCGCTCGACGGCCAGAGCATCGCCGCGCTCACCCGCCTCGTGGACCGGGCCCTTGCGGCCGACCGCGGCGGCGACGTCGGGCGCCTGCGCGCCCACGCGCTGCGGATCGAGCGCGAAATGCGCGCGATGGTTGCGGCCGGCGCCCGGGAGACGCTGCAGGACCTGTTCGGGCAGGCCGCGCAGCGTGTCGCGGCAGCCTGCGGCAAGGCGTTCCCCGACAGCCTCGCGAGGCTGCGNNGCGCAGGAACATCGAGCACCTGATTCTCGGCCTCACCGACATCCTGCGCGCCGACGAGGCGCGCTCCGAGGCGGCGCGCGCGCCGAACCGGCTCCAGGCGGCGGTCGGCTCGATCCATGCCGACGCCTTCGACTTCGACGCCCTGTCGCAGCTGCTGTCGAAGACGGCACGCGGCAGCTCGCTCACCGCGCCGCGCCGGCAGCGCATCGAGCGCACCCTGAAGGCGCTGCAGTCGCAGCGTTTCTATCGCGTCGTCGGCGGGACCCAGGAGATCTACGCGTTCCACTTCGAGGACTGCGCGAGCGCGCTGCGCGCGTTTCGCGAGCGGGTCGCCGAGATGGCGCGCCTCGTGCGTGCCACCGCCGTGGCGCGCCTCGAGATCGAGGGCACCTACAGCGAGCCGCGCCACGACCCGTTGTTCGAGCATCTCGGGAGCGACGGTCTCGANNACCGGGCACCTCGCCTTCGGCGCGCGCAGCCGCCAGCTGGCGCACATGGCCATCGGGCTGAACGACGTGTTCGTGCTGCAGTCGAGCGCCTCGCACCTCCCGCGCGCCGCCGAGGCGATCGGCCGCGCGATGCAGTACCGCGGACCGGCCCTGTTCAGCGTGTTCTCCGGCGCGAATGCGCACACCCCGGATCTGCCGCCCTACCTCAACGCGGCGGCCGCGATGGAATCGCGCGCTTTCCCCGCGTTCGCGTACGACCCCTCCGCGGGCAGCGACTGGGCGTCGCGCTTCACGCTCGAGCCGAACCCGCAGCCCGACCGGGACTGGCCGGTGCACGGCCTGGCGTACGAAGGCGCGGATCATCAGCGCGTCATCGAGGACCTCGGCTTCACCCTCCTGGACTATGTGGCCTGCGACGACCGCTTCGCCGAGCACTTCGCGAAAGTCCCGCGCGCGTCCTGGAGCAGCACCCTCGTGCCGGTCAGCGAATGCCTCGACGCCGAAACGCGCGGCGTACCGGACAAGCTGCCCAGCCTGCCGATGATCGACGCCGAGAGCCGTCTGCAGAAGGTGATCGTGGACGAGCGGCTGTTGCGCGAGGCGCGCCGCGTGCGCGACCTCTGGCGCAGCCTGCAGGAACTCGGCGGCATCAGGAATTCGCACGTCGCGAAAGCGCTGAATCGCGCTGCGGCGGAAGCCCAAGCGGCCGCCGCGAAGGCGAAGGCCGAGCCCGCGGCCGCGGCACCGGTTGCCGCGACGAGCGCGGCACCCGCCGTGGCGGCCGAGCCAGAGAAGGCCCCCTCGCCTGACGAACCCTATATCGAGACGGCCCGCTGCTCGAGCTGCAACGAGTGCATCCAGTTGAACGGCAAGATGTTCGCCTACGACGGGAACCAGCAGGCGCGCATCGTCGACCCCATGGCCGGGACCTACCGCCAGCTGGTGGAAGCCGCCGAGCGCTGCCAGGTGGCGGTCATCCACCCGGGCAAACCGAAGAATCCCAGCGAACCCGGGCTCGAGGAACTTCTGCAGCGCGCCGAAGCATTCCAGTAGCGCGCGCGCTGCGCTCACTATAATCGCCGCTCGCCTGGGAGGGGCGGCGGTTGCGTATGGCTTCGGAAACTCGTTCGCTGCGGGGGATCCTGATCGGCGTCGTCGCGGGCGCCATCTGCGGCCTGCTCGCCGTCGTCAATTCGGTCTCCAACGCGGCGCTGATCTTTTCGGGCGCCCTGGCGCCCGCGTTTCCGGTCGGCGCCGGTCTCGCCTTGTTCAGCAGCTGCGTGCTGGGGTTGTTCCTCGCCATCGGCAGCACGTACCGTGGTGCGGTCGCGATCGTGGCGCTGGCGCCGGCGTCGATCCTGGGACTCATGGCCGACGCCGTGCTCAGCACGCCCGGCATGTCGTCGTCCGAGGCGGCAATCCCCACCGTGCTCGCCACGATCATGCTCACGTCGTTGCTGGCCGGTGCCTTCTTCTATCTGCTCGGCGCGTTTCGACTCGGTGGCCTGCCCCGTTACATTCCGTTCCCGGTGATCGGCGGATTCCTCGGCGGAATCGGCTGGCTGCTGGTCGTCGGCGCCATCGAGGTCGCGACCGATCTGCGGCTCAACCTGGCCCGGATCGGGGACCTGGCCGCCGCGGAGTCTCTGCGGCACCTCGCGCCCACGCTGGCCCTCGGCGGGTTTCTGCTCTGGATGCAGCGACGCTTCGGTCATTTCCTCGTCATGCCCGGGATCGTCGTGGGATCGATCGCCCTGTTCTACGGCCTTGCGGCGTGGAACGGCGACGCCATCGACGCGCTCCGGGAGGCCGGCTGGCTGATGGGGAAGTTCCCAGACGGGGCGCTCTGGCCGCCGCAGGCGCTCGCAACGCTTGCGCACGCGGATTTCGCCGCGCTCGCCGGTCAGTTGCCACGCGTCGGCACGATCCTCATCATCATGGTGCTCACGCTGCTGCTGTACGCAACCAGCCTCGAGCTGACCACGGGCCAGGAAGTCGATCCGGACCGCGAACTGCGGGTCACCGGCGCAGCCAACGTGGTGGCGGCGCTCGGCGGCGGCATGCCCGGGCATCTCGTCATCACCCTGTCGCTGCTCGGCCACCGCATGGCGCCGGCAAGCCGCGCGATGGGCGTGACCACGGCGCTGATCTGCGGCTTTGGCGCCCTGGCAGGCGCCTCGCTGATCGCGCTGATTCCGAAGTTCGTCATCGCCGGCGTGCTGCTGGCGAGCGGCGCGGGCCTTCTGGTCGAGTGGTTGTGGCGCGGGCGCAGCAAGCTGCCGCCTGCCGACTACCTGATCGTGCTGCTGATCGTGCTCGTGGTGTCCCTGGCGGGATTCCTGCAGGGCGTCGCCGTCGGCATCGTCGCCGGCGTGGTGCTGTTCGCGGTCAACTACAGCCGGATCGACGTCGTGAAGCACACCCTGTCCGGCGCCAGCTTTCACAGCAACGTGGATCGCCCGGAACGCCTCGCGCGACACCTCGCCGAGTCTGGCGATCAGATTCACATTCTCAAGCTGCAGGGCTACCTTTTCTTCGGCACGGCGCACAAGCTGCTCAGCCAGATCCGCACCCGGCTCGGCAATGCGCGCCTGCCACCGGTGCGCTTCGTCCTGCTCGACTTCCGCCAGGTACACGGCGTGGACTCGTCCGCGGCCGCGAGTTTTCTCAAGCTGCGGCGCGACGCCGATCAGCGGGATTTCCGGATCGTGCTCGCCAATCTGGGGGCGGACGTCGGCCGCCAGCTCCAGCGCGGCGGCTTTCTGTTACCGAACGATGTGCGCGTCATTACCTTCGCGGATTTCGACCACGGACTCGAATGGTGCGAGGATCAGCTGCTGAGCGAAGTCGAGGCCGACGCCGAGGACGCGCAAGCGGCCTACGGCTGGCAGGGTCCGGCCTTCTCGGACCCCGCGGTGGCGGCGGCCCTGCGCTCGTACTTCGAGCCCGTGAGCGCGGCGGAGGGCGAATTCCTCATGCGCCAGGGCGATCGCTCCGATGACCTGCTGTTCATCGAGTCCGGCCGCGTCGCCGTGCAGCTCGAAATCGCCGGAGGGCGCTCGGTGCGCCTGCGCGCCTTCGGCCCTGGCGCCGTCGTCGGTGAAATCGCGATGTACCTGGGCATTCCGCGCTCGGCATCCATCATTGCCGACCGCCCGACCCAGGCCTACCGCGTCAGCGTGCGCAGCCTCGAGCGCATGAAGCAGGAACACCCGGAACTGGTGGCGGAATTTCACCAGTACATCGCGCGGCTTCTCGCCGAGCGCCTCTCGGACGCCAACAAATTGCTGCGTTCGGTGCTCGACTGAACACCGAGGCCGGCGCGCTCAGACGCCCTTCTGCATCACGCGGCGCACCCGCGAAGCGAGCAGCGGCACGGCCTCCGCGAGGTACTTCCTGAAGTGCGGCGTCTGCTGGTGCGCTTCGAACGCGCGCTCGTCGTCGTAGACCTCGAACAGCATCACGCGGGTGCGATCGGCGGTGTCGACGAGCGCCTCGAACTGCCGGCAGCCCGGCTCCTGGCGCGCGGCGAGCGCGTTGTCCGCGAGCCGGCGCATGAACTCCGCGACCGACTCGGACTTGATCTGGATGTCGACGACGAGCACGAAGCTCATGGCAGGGCACGCTCCTCTGCGATGGTTGGCGACCGGCATCTTACCGCGCGCGAACCGCTTCCCGGGCGCGCCAACGGCCAGTAAAGTCTCGTGTATGAACCCCACCGACCGGTACGAGGTCTACGCCATCCGCTACGCGACCCTGGCGCGCAGCGCAGCGGACAATTTCATCCAGGGAGACCCTCACGAGGCGGCGAGCAACCTCGACTACTTCGTCTGGCTGGTGCGCACCGCAAGCCGCGCATTCGTCGTCGACACGGGGTTCAACGCGACGGCGGCCGAGCGCCGGGGGCGCCGTTTCCTCACGCCGCCGCGCGACGGCCTGGCGCGCCTCGGCGTGGATGCGGCGCAGGTCGAGGACGTCGTCGTCACCCACCTGCACTACGACCACGTCGGCGGCTTCGAGCAATTCCCCGCGGCGCGCTTTCATCTGCAGGACGACGAGATGCGCTACGCGACGGGACGCTCGATGCAGCACGCCTTCTTCAATCACGCCTACGAGGTCGACGAGGTGCTCGGCATGGTCCGGCAGGTCTATGCCGGGCGCGTGGTTTTTCATGACGGCGACGCAGAGCTCGCGCCCGGACTGAGCGTGCATCGCATCGGTGGCCACACGCAAGGCCTGCAGTGCGTGCGCGTGCACACGCGCGTGGGCTGGATCGTGCTCGCCTCCGATGCGGCACATCTGTACGCGAACATGGAGCAGCGCCGCCCCTTCCCCATACTGTACGACGCCGGCGCGATGATCGAGGGCTGGCGCCGCCTGCGCGAACTCGCGGATCATCCGTCNNGCCGGTCCCCCATGCCGCGCGATGCCGTCGGCGAGGCCCGGCGCCGGGCAATGGGAAGAAATGCCTCGCCGGTGACCTGCATTCGGACTATCGTGTATTCCGTCAATCTGATTGGGCAGAGGAATCGCAGATGACCTCGAAGAACTACGTCGCACCGATCGCGCTCGGCATCGCCCTGGGTCTTGGGATCGCGCCCTCGCTTGCCGCGCCGCCCGAGTGGGCGGCAAAAGGCAAGGGGCAAGGCGCGGGCAAGGGAAATGCGGAAAAGCGGTTCTTCAACGACACGCAGCGAGCGCACGTGCATGGGTACTACGAGAAGGAATTCCGCAGTGGCTCCTGCCCGCCGGGCCTCGCCAAGAAGCACAACGGCTGCTTGCCTCCGGGCCAGGCGAAGAAGGCATGGCGCATGGGCCACCCCCTGCCGGGAAACGTCGTGTTCTATGAGATCCCGCCCCCGCTTGCCGCCAGGATCGGCGCCCCGCCGTCGGGGTACAAGTACGTGCGCGTTGCGTCGGACATCCTGGTCATAGCGATCGGGACCCTGCTCGTCGTCGACGCCATCAACGACATCGGCCGAATGTAGCCCTCTGCGCAGGCAGTCCCGGGCGCGCGATGCGGCGCCGCGACTCGCCCACGAACCCGAGCAGCACCCATTCGAGTCGCCGCGGCGATTCAATCCTTGGACGCCCATCGCCCTCCCTTGCGCGCGATCGATTCTTCCCGCAGCATGCACCCCTGCCGGGTGATCTGGAGGGGTAACCCGGTCGTCGCTGGATACGCAGAGCCGCTGTTCCCGGTTGGCAGATCAACCGGACGGCGCGCGCGGCGGACAGGATCGCCAGTTGGCTGAAGCTCGGAGGCAAACGGGGTTTTCTCACGAATTGAATCTCTTATCGACAAGGATCTGTCCATGGGCAATCGATTTCTGCGGCTGGCTGTCGTGTACGTCGTGCTTGGCGTCACCTTGGGCATCGTCATGGCGGCGAGCCACGACTACACCCTCCGGCCCGTGCATGCGCACCTGAATCTGCTGGGCTGGGCGAGCATGGCGCTGTTTGGCCTTTGGTACCGCAGCGCCCCGGCGGCCGGCGAGACCCGGCTGGCTAAGATCCATTTCTGGCTGCACAACCTGGCGTTTCCGGTCCAGATGACGACGCTGACGCTCTACCTCAATGGCAACACCGCGGCAGAGCCGGTGCTCGCGCTGTCTTCCATCGTGATCGGCATCGGCTTCCTGTGCTTCGCCATCAACCTGTGGAAGCACACGCGATCCTGATCGCCTGCCGATGCGCTAGAGGATTTGCGATTCCGGTCTCACGCGCTCGGCGCGACCGGTGACGCATTCACCGGGTACTCGGGGTGGATGTCGAAGCGCAGCTGGCGGTGGGCGGCGCGCAGCGCGGCCTCCGCGTCCGCCGGATCGGCTGCGCGGGCAAACAGGAAACCGAGGTAACTCGCCCCGTCGGGAGGCGGCACGACGATCTGGCCTGGCCGCACGGTCATCGCCACGCTCGTGATGTGGGGAACGGCTTGCGCGGCGGCGAGACCCTGCGCCTCGTGGAAGATGCCGCCTCTCGGTATGGGGATCATCATGACCCCCGCCGCGCCGCCATCGCGATCGACGGGCACGGGCATGCCAACCGCCTGGCGCAGGATCAGTTCCTCCAGGCTCATGCCCAGGCAATGCTTCAGCACGCGCCCGCACAATCCGCCGATCGATCGCGCCGCGACTTCGAGAATCCAGACCCCTTCCGCGTTGACGCGTACCTCGGCATGAATCGGGCCGTCGGTAAGGCCGGCATGGCTGCAGACGCGAGCGATTTCCTGACGGATGCGATCCTGCAATTGCCCCGGCAGTCGCGAAGGGGTGACGTAGATCGTCTCCTCGAAATACGGCCCATCCAGGGGATCGGGCTTGTCGAAGAGCGCGATGGTGGTGAACTGGCCTCCGTCCAGGAGGCCCTCCAGGGCGAACTCTTGGCCCGGAATGAAGTCCTCGACGACCAGGCCCAGCGCCGCCGCATCACGGTCCGCGCGTGCCTGAATGGCGCGCACCCGGTTCACGGCCCGCACCAGCGCTTCAGGGTCGTCGGCACGGATCACGCCGCGGCTTCCCGACAGGCGTCGCGCCTTGACCACCACCGGAAATCTCAAGGCAGGCGGCAGTTCGCGCGGATCCATTGCGGTCGGCAGATGGTGAAATTCAGGCACCGCGAATCGCCCTTCCCGCAACAGCCGGCGAAACGCCAGCTTGTCGCAGACTCGCCGCACCGCTTGCGTGGAATTGCCGGGCAGGCCGAGGCGCTCCCTCAGCAGCGCCGCCAGCTCGCTGCCGGCATCGTCGACCGCCAACACCGCATCCGGTCGGGCGCGCATGTGGCGCAGGACCGTGTCTGCCGCCTGCTCCGGCCGGTCGAAGTGCAGCGCCTGGATGGGGGCAAATCCCCAGCTCGGCGCCAGCTGGTGGCAGTAGTTCGCGGCCGTCACGATTTCGAGATCCAGTGCATCCGCTGCGGCAAGAAAATCGTCGTTCCGGTAGCCGGTCGTCGGCAGCAGCAGCAGGACACGCCGCATCGGCGCGGCGCGCTCAGAAGGACTGGAGCTGCGCATCGGTAGGCTCGGCGCAGCAGTACCAGGGTTCCGACAACCGCGGAATCGGTGCGCCGAGATCGTCCGGCAAGCGGGGCGCGTCTCGCCCCGCGGCTTCGTGGGCCATGCGCCAGATGGCGCTGAACGCATCGCGCCGTGCGATGCCCTCGCCCTCACATCGCGCAACCAGGTCCTGCACCTCGCGCTGCAGACGGTCCATGCGCGGATCCGGATGAAGCCAGGGGTAGCCCAGCAGTTGGGGATCGAATGCCTTCAGCGTTTCCCGGAAGTCCGGAAGGCGGAGCAGCCACGAGCCTTCGGGAACGAGCAGCCGGATGCTGAGCTGCACCGGAGGCACGCTCTCCACGAGCTGCAATTCGACCAGCCGCTCGAGCAGCGCGAGGTAGCCCTCGA
This sequence comes from Betaproteobacteria bacterium UBA6904, assembly GCA_002451175.1. Classification (GTDB taxonomy): domain Bacteria; phylum Pseudomonadota; class Gammaproteobacteria; order Burkholderiales; family SG8-39; genus 2-02-FULL-66-14. Next base: position 46 of record DKBI01000107.1, on the reverse strand, counting down.
GTGTCGTCCAGGGCGTGAACGCGACGAAGGTCGGCGCCAGCGCGAT
>DKBI01000256.1 GCA_002451175.1 Betaproteobacteria bacterium UBA6904 | reverse complement strand
CCCGAGCCCTCGGCCTGCGCGATCGCGCTCTCCGCCGCGCGCAGATCGCGGTCGGCGTCGAGCAGGTAATCGAGCACGCGCCGCTCGAGCGCAGGCGCTTCCTGCTCGATGCGCGCGATGCGCGTTCCGGCCTGGATCGTGCAATCGCCGGCATCCGTCGCGAGNNGCACGGGCAAGACGGCCGCGTTCGCGCTGCCCACGCTGCAGCGGCTGGCGCCGTTCGCGAGTCCCTCGGCGTCGCCCGCGCGGCATCCGGTGCGCGCGCTCGTGCTGACGCCGACGCGCGAGCTGGCGATCCAGGTGTACGAGAGTTTCCGCGACTACGGCAAGCATCTGCCCCTGCGCAGCACGGTGGTGTACGGCGGCGTCGACATGGATGCGCAGATCGCCGAGCTGCGCCGCGGCGTCGAGGTCCTGGTCGCCACGCCCGGCCGGCTGCTCGATCACGTGCAGAACAAGACGGTGATGTTCAACCAGGTGAGCGTGCTCACGCTGGACGAGGCGGATCGCATGCTCGACATGGGATTCATGCCCGACATCCGGCGGATCCTCGCGCTGCTGCCGAAGGAGCGCCAGAACCTGCTGTTTTCCGCCACCTTCCCGGACGAGATCCGCTCGCTCGCCAAGCAGCTGCTGCGCAATCCCGCCGAAGTGCAGGTCGCGGCGCGCAACGCGGTCGCCGAGCTGGTCTCGCACGTCGTGCATCCCGTGGCGCGGCAGAAGAAGCGCGAGCTCCTCGCCTATCTCGTGCAGACGCGCGGGCTGAAGCAGGTGCTCGTGTTCTGCGGCACGCGGATCGGCGCCAACCGCCTCGCCCACCAGCTGCGGCGCGATCACATCCACGCCGACGCGATTCACGGCGACAAGTCGCAGGCCGAGCGCCTGGTGGCGCTGGAGGCCTTCAAGGCGGGCAAGACGACGGTGCTGGTGGCGACCGACGTGGCCTCGCGCGGGCTGGACATCGACAGCCTGCCGCAGGTGATCAACTTCGACATTCCGCATTCGCCCGAAGACTACGTGCACCGCATCGGCCGCACGGGCCGCGCGGGGCAGGAGGGCGAGGCGATCTCGCTGGTGTCGCCCGACGACCTCGAGGCGCTGGCGGCGATCGAGCGGCTCATCAAGAAGCGCGTCGACCGCGTGCTGGTGCCGGGATTCGAGCCCGACGGCGGCACGGTCGCGGCGCTGATGGGGCGCGATGCGGTGGCCGCAAAGCGCGAAGCGCGCCCGCGCCCGCCGGCTCCGCAGCAGGCGACTGCGCCGCAGCCGGCTCGCACGCGCGCGCCGCAGCGCCAGCTCGATCCGATCTTCTCCAAGCCCTACGAGCCGTCCGGCGACGCGCCGGTCGCGGAGACGCCGCAGCCGGCAGGCACGCCGCGGCGCGGGCGCGAGCGCCCGGTCGCGGCGCTGCTCGGCGGCCTGAAGCGCGCGGCAGGCTAGGGCGTCATCCTAGAAGGGTAGCGGCGCGCCGGGCTTGAGCGGCTGCAGCGCGCGGCGGAATTCCTCGCGGATCCGGTCGAGCGCCTGCGGCGAGTCTCCCTCGAAGCGCAGGACCATCACCGGCGTCGTGTTCGAGGCGCGCGCCAGGCCGAAGCCATCCGCATATTCCACGCGCACCCCGTCGATGGTCACCACGCGCTCGGCGCCCGGGAACGGCCGCTGGTCCTGGAGGATCCGGACTAGGGCGTGCGGCTCGCCCTCGGCCAGCTTCCAGTTCAGCTCCGGCGTCGAGGGCGCGTCGGGCAGTGCCTCGAGCACCGCGCTCGCGTCCGCGTGGCGGGCAAGGATTTCCAGCAGACGGGCGCCGCAGTAGAGCGCGTCGTCGAAGCCGTACCAGCGTTCCTTGAAGAACATGTGCCCCGACATCTCGCCCGCGAGGGGGGCGCCCGATGCCTTGAGCTTCGCCTTGATGAGCGAGTGCCCGGTCTTCCAGACCACCGGCCGCCCGCCGTGGCGCTCGATCCACGGGCCGAGCAGGCGCGTGCATTTCACGTCGTAGATGATCTCGGCGCCGGGATTGCGCTGCAGGACGTCCTGCGCGTACAGCATGAGCTGCCGGTCCGCGTAGATGATCGCGCCGCTGCGCGTGACCACGCCGAGACGGTCGCCGTCGCCATCGAAGGCCAGGCCGATCTCGGCATCGCCCGCGCGCAGCGTATCGATCAGCGTGGCGAGGTTCTTCGGCTGCGACGGGTCCGGGTGATGATTCGGAAACGTGCCGTCCACCTCGCAGAACAGTTCCGTGACCTCGCAGCCAAGACGGCGATACAGCCGCGGCGCCACGGCGCCGGCGACGCCGTTGCCGCAGTCGATCGCAATTTTCATCGGCCGGGCGGGCCGCACGTCGGCGACGATGCGCTCGACATAGGCGTCGAGCACGCTCGCCACCGAGCGCGATCCTGAACCCGTGGCGAGCCTCCCGGACTCGATGCGCCGGCGCAATTCCTGGATGTCGTCGCCCGAGAGCGTGTCGCCGCCGATGACCATCTTGACGCCGTTGTAATCGGCCGGATTGTGGCTGCCGGTGATCATCGCCGCGCTGCCGCAGCCGAGATGGTGGGCGGCGAAATACGCGACCGGGGTCGGCACCCTGCCGATGTCGACGACGTGGGCGCCCGCGGCGTGGATGCCGTCCGCGAGCGCGCCCGCAAGCTCCGGGCCGGAAAGCCGCCCGTCGCGCCCGACGGCGAAGGTGGCCGCGCCGCGCTCCAGGCCGAGCGTGCCGAGCGCCCGGCCGATGGCCNNGGTGCCTCGAGCCGAACGTGGCGCGATGCGCGTCGCGTCGCGTGCTCGAGCGCGGCGGCGGGGAGGAACGGATCGTTCCGCGCGTTGAGCACCAGAGTGCGGACGGCAATGTGCTCGAGCCACGGTGCGCTCGACGCGCGCGCCCAATAGTCGTCCGCGTCGCGGAAGCCGTGCAGCGGCGCGGTCATCAGGTCGTCGAATTCACGCAGCGTGCTTGCGCGGGTCATGCGCTGCTCGTCGAACTGCACCTGGCCGAGCGTGCGCTTGGCGAGCGCCTTGCCCTTGAGCGTCAGCAGGAAGAGCTTGGTATACAGGCGGCGGTTGAAGCCGCGGTCGAGCGCGCCGCCGGCGGCCGCCAGATCGAGGGGCGCGGAAATCGCCGCCGCGCGGCGCACGAGGTGGGCGGCCTCGGGGCCCCGCTCGCCGAGCCACTTCAGCAGGACGTTGCCGCCCAGCGAGATGCCCGCCGCGTGCAGCGGTTTTTCCTGCAGCGCAAAGCGGCGCAGCATCCAGTCGATCTCGGCGCTGTCGCCCGAGTGGTAGGCGCGCGCCAGCCGGTTGAGCGTTCCCGAGCAGCCGCGAAAATGCGGCAGCGCGAAGCGCCAGCCCGCTTGCGCCGCGGCGGCCGCAATGCTGCGCGCGTAGTGGCTGCTCGATCCGCCTTCCAGCCCGTGAAACAGCACCAGCAGGCGTGGCGCGCGCGAATCGCCCGCCCAATCCACGTCGATGAAATCGCCGTCCGGCGTTTCCCAGCGCTCGCGCGCGAACGCCACGCGCGGCGCCGGCCCGAGCGCGGCGACGATCGTCTGCACGTGGCCGCCCGGGAGCCACCAGGGCGCCTCGTAGGGCGTGATCGCAGGATGTTCCAAATCGGCGGGGTGCGTAGGACGTGCCTCGGCGGTTCTGCCTCGGCCCGTCAGTGCAGGATCTTCGGCGTGTCGATCGGCGGGTCGGCATCGCCGTCGGCCGCGGGCGAGGCGTGATGCACGATCATGCGCCAGCCGGCTGCGGTGCGCAGAAAGACGTTCGTCGTCACGACCGGCGGGCGCGGCGCCTTTTCGCCGACCACCGTGATGATCTCGTGCACGCTGTGCACTTCGAGCATCATGCCCGAGAGCGTCACCTGGTGCTCGACGCGGAAGCGCAAGCGCTGCTCGGAGGCGAAGATCCGGCGCCAGCTGTCGCGCACCGGCTCCTGCCCGGCGAGCCGCGGGCCGCTCGGATGCACGCAGACGACGTCCTCGTCTTCCGCCCAGACCGCCATCATCAGCGGCAGGTCGTTGCGCTCGAGCGCCTCGTAGAACGCGTTCTCCGCGTCCTGCGCGGTGGGGAATATCCGCGTGCTCATCGGGGTGGGGTCGGTGTGACTCGGCCGCTCGATCGTAGCCTATTGGAGCGGTTCAGGAAACGTTACGCCGATCCCAAGCTGCGGATCTCTTCCAGGACGCGGTCCGCGGAAATTTCCTTCAGGCAGCGCAGATGGCCGAGCGGGCATTCGCGCGCAAAGCAGGGGCTGCACTCCAGCCCGAGCCAGACGACGCGCGCCTTCGGCGAGAGCGGGGGCGTGTGCCGGGGGCTCGAGGAGCCGAAGACCGCGACGAGCGGCGTACCGACGGCAGCGGCGACGTGCATCAGCCCGGAGTCGTTGGTGACGACGCAGTCCGCGCAGGCGATGAGGTCGATCGCTTCGTCGAGCGTCGTCTCGCCGCACAGGTTGCGCCCGGCGATCCCGTGGCAGGCCTCGCGGTCCCTCGCGGCGCCGAGCAGCACTGCCGGCAGGCGCAGGCGTTCGGCCAGCGCCGTGAATCCGGGCCAGCGCTTGGCCGGTCCGTATTCGGCGCCGGGACAGAACACGGCGAAGCGTTGCTCGAGGCCGAATCGGCGCGCGGTAGCTTCCGCGGCCGCCGCATTCACCTGCAGCCGGGGCTGCGGCAGCGGCTCGGCGGGCTCCCTGCCGGGTTTCTCGGCAAGGCGCGCGTAATGCACAGCCATCGCACCGCGCGTTTTGGGGTTTCTGTACTTGAGGTTGAGCAGCCCGAAGCGCGACTCGCCCACGTAGCCGCTGCGCAGGGGAATGTCGGCGAAGAAGGGCACCAGCGCCGACTTCCAGGAGTTGGGCAGCACGATCGCCTGGTCGTAGCGCGCCGCCTGCAGCTGGCGGCCGAGCCGCCAGCGCTCGCCCAGCGCGAGCGGGCCGTGCCGAAAATGCGTCTCGATGACCTCCGACACTTCCGGCATGCGCCGCACGACGGGCGCGACCCAGGCGGGCGCGAGCACGTCGATGCGCAGCTCGGGCAGTTTCTCGCGCAGCCGCGCGAGCAGGGGCTGCGCCATCAACGCGTCGCCGATCCAGTTCGGCGCGACGACGAGAAGGCGCGGCACGCCGGCGCCCCTCAACCGGCCTCAGCCGCCGCCCTGGGCTGACGGCTCAGTGTCCACCCTTGGGGGCGGCCCCTTTGTACACGTACTTCGTGCCGCAGTACGGGCAGCTGGCCTCGCCGTGCGCGACGACGTCCAGGAACACGCGCGGATGGCGCGCCCAGAGCGGCGCGGCGGCCGTCGGGCAATGCAGGGGGAGATCCTTCTCGGTGACGTCCACGTTGCGCGAGGCGTCCGCGGTCTGCAGGCTCATGACGTGCCTTTCTTGCCGTTCTTCGGCACGGGCGTCAGCCAGTGCCGGTGCTTGCGATCCTTGCCGGTGACGACGTCGAAGAACGCCTTCTGCAGCTTCTGCGTCACGGGGCCGGCCTTGCCTTCGCCGATCACGCGCCGGTCGAGCTCGCGGATCGGGGTGACCTCCGCCGCCGTGCCGGTGAAGAACGCCTCGTCGGCGATGTAGATGTCGTCCCGCGTCATCGGCCGCGAGATCACCTCGTAGCCGAGTCCCTTCGCCAGCTCGATGACCGTCCCGCGCGTGATGCCGGTGAGCGCGGAGGTGAGCTGCGGCTCGTAGATCGTGCCGTCCTTGACGATGAAGACGTTCTCTCCGGCGCCTTCGGCGACGAACCCGTTGACGTCCAGCAGCAGCCCTTCGTCGTAGCCGTGCTGCGAGGCTTCCAGCGTCGCGAGCACCGAGTTGGGGTACGTGCCCGACATCTTCGAGCGCGCCATCGTCACGTTGACGTGGTGGCGCGCGACGGATGCGGTCTTCACGCGGATGCCCTTGGCGAGCGCCTCGGGCCCGAGGTACGCGCCCCAGGGCCAGGCTGCGATGGCGACGTGCACCTTGGCGCCGACGGGCGAGACGCCCATCTTTTCCGAACCGTAGAACGCGATCGGCCGGATGTAGCAGGACGCATGGCCGTTCGCGCGCACCACATCCACCTGCGCCTGCATGAGCTGATCCCGCGTGTAGGGGATCTTCATCATGTAGATGTGCGCCGAAGTGAACAGCCGCTCGGTGTGCTCCTTGAGGCGGAAGATCGCCGTGCCGTTCACGGTCTCGTAGGCGCGCACGCCCTCGAAGACTGCGAGGCCGTAGTGCAGCGAGTGGGTCAGGACGTGCGTCGTCGCCGAGCGCCAGGGCACGAGCTTGCCGTCGTGCCAGATCCAGCCGTCGCGGTCGGCCATCGAGGGCGCTGAGGGCGGGCGTTTGGGCTTCGCCATGGGAACTCCGTTCGCAAAGACCCCATTTTAGCTTGGGGTCAGATTCCTCGGGGTCAGGTTCACGACTCTGGCACCCGGGAACCTGACCCCAGGTGCTCGATGAGCCGCGCCTGCTGCGGCAGGCACACGCTGGCCAGGTCGTAGCGGCGGGCGGCGAGCGCCCGCGCGCGCTTGCGCAGGGCGGCGAAGCGTTGGGGTTCCGCGAGGCAATCGGCCACCGACGCCGCAAGTCCCTCCGTGTCGAAGAAGTCCACCAGCAGGCCGTTGTCGCCATGCGTGATCACTTCCTCGACGGGCGGCGTGCGGCTGCCCACCACGAGCGCACCGGCGGCCAGCGCCTCCACGCAGCTCCAGCCCAGCACGAAGGGGTAGGTGAGATAGACGTGGCAGGCCGAGACCTGCAGCACGCGCAGGTAGTCGACGTAGGGCAGGCGCCCCACGAACAGCACGCGGCTCAGGTCGAGCCGCTCGCGCACCTCGTCGAGGAAGAGGTCCTTCCAGGTCTTCCCCTCCGGGGCCGCCGCGCCGTAGGAAACGCCGTCGCCGCCGACGATCAACGCCACCGCGTTCGGCCGCCGGCGAAGTATCTCCGGCAGTGCGCGCATGAAGGCGTGATAGCCGCGGTACGGCTCGAGGTTGCGGTTGACGAAGGTCAGCACCTCGTCGCCGGCGCGCAGCGTGCGGCCGTTGACGGTGACGAAGGCGCTCGGGTCGGGGCGTACGACCTGCGTGTCGATGCCGTCGAAGATCACGCTGGTCTTCGCGCGGAACGCCGCGGGCACGGTGCTGCGCTGGAACTCGGTCGGGCAGATGCCCCAATCCATGTCGGCGAGCGCCATCAGCAGGTGCGCGTTCTTCGCGCGCAGGCGCGCGTAGCGCGGGAGATCCTCGCGGTGGAATTCGGGGTCGAAATCGAAATCGAGGCCGCGCGCGCCGTAGACGAATTCGATCAGCGCGAGCATCTTCGCCTGCGGCCAGACGTCCTTCAGGAACAGGCTCTCGCCCCAGCCCGGATTGGCGACGATCACGTCCGGGGCGAATCCCTGGGCCTTCAGCTTCGTGGCCGCCGCCGCGCAGGCCTCGCCGCGAATCACCTTGGTCTCGAACTCCTGCGCCCAGGGGTGCGCGTCGCGGCTCGTCGAGCGCGTGGGCTTGTAGCGCAGCATCGGGATGTCGGGCAGCCCGGCGCCGTCGATGGCGAGCGCCTGCACCCGGTGCCCCGCGCGCGCGAAGTGCGGCGCGAGGTGCTTGAACTGGCCGGGGAAGTTCTGGTGGACGAAGAGGAGGTTCAGCGCGCAGGTCCTTCGCGCCGCGCGTGCGGCTGGCTCGACGCGCGCCGCAGCTTGATTTCGACTTCCCTGCCGACTGCACGTGCCGCCTTGATCAGGGTGTCGAGCTGGATCGAGAGGTTATCGGGGTCCAGCACGCGATCGAGTTGGGAGCGGCTGGTCGCCATGCGGCTCGCCATCCTGGCTTTCGTGATTCGCGCCCCCTGCATCCCTTCCTCGATCTGCTCTGTCAGGGCGCGCTTCAGCGCCCTGGCGTGTACCTCGTCGAAGATGCCTTCTTCCCTGAGGAAATCGTCGAAGCTGCTACCCGTCCGGGGATTACGTTTCGCCATGGAGCCACTCCTTGAGTCGTCTAGTTGCCGTGTCGATCTCCGAACCCGGTGTGCGTCGCGTCGTCTTGAGAAACCCGTGCAGCAGGATCATCTGGCCGTTCGCCACGGCGAACAGCGTGCGTGCAATGCGGTTGTCCAGGCGGGTGCGCACTTCCCATATCGAACCGCGCACATGATCGACTCGCGGCCTGCCGATCGGCCACTTGTACTGGACATACGCAATGTCCACCCCGATTGCGCGCCGGTCGCTCTTCGCGAGGCCCTTCAGCCAGTCGCGCACCGGCTCCGCGCCGCCACGCGACTTGAAGAAGACCGCAGGTAGCCGGGGTGTCGTCGCCACTGTGTAAATCGTACCGTATAGGGTACGCTCCCGGCAAGTGATTCACCGACCCATCGACTCCGGGGAGAGGTGCTTGAACTGGCCGGGGAAGTTCTGGTGGACGAAGCGGCGGTTCACCGCGCGCGGCGGGGCGCCTTGCGGGGCTTGCGCCGCAAGGCGGCCGGTTTGTTTGCAACGGCTCTGGCGCGCACCGCTCGCTCGCTGAACTGCACGGCGATGCCGACCGAGCCGTCGTGCCGCTCGACGCGCACGATCCGGCCGTTGCAGTCGCACACCGCCTTGCCCCAAGGCGTCTCGAGGTTGATCTCGAAGTGGATCCGGCTGCCCCGGTGGTACGCCGCGTCGGTCTCGAAGAACACGCCCGAGGCGCTCACGTCGCGGGTCCTGCCCGACGCTTTGCCCACCCTGACGGGCAGCGCCGTCTCGAGCCGCAGCGCGCGGCGCTTGTCCTGAGGTTTCGGTCGCATGTGCCAGTTGGCCGGAAATTCCTGCGGGATTGTAAACCGCAGGGCCGATGGTCATTCCGCTGGCCGCGCGACCGCGAACACTTGCGACCAAAGCCCCCGCACCGCCTCCGCCTGGTTCGCCACCTGCTCCTGCGGCACGCGCGCGTACTGCGCACCCGCCAGGCGCAGCGCGTGCTGGAGTTTCCGGAATTCGCGGTAGGCATTGCGACACTGCTCCGCGAGCTCGGCAGGAATCAAGCCCAGGTCGGCCGCGATGCGCAGCAACGCGATGTTCCCCAGATTTCCGCACAGCATCGGAAAGCGATGCGCGTGCGCGAGGACGAGAAACTGGACGATGAACTCGACGTCGATCATGCCGCCCGCGTCGTGCTTGACGTCGAACAAACCGCTCTTGTTCGGATGCGCTGCGTGCATCTTCCTGCGCATCTCGAGCACCTCCATCGCGAGCCCCACGGGATCGCGCTCCCGCGTGAGGATCTTCACGCGGATCGCCTCGAAGGCCTCGCCGATCTTCGCGTCGCCCGTGCAGTAGCGAGCGCGCGTGAGCGCCTGGTGCTCCCACACCCAGGCCGCTTCCTCCTGGTACTTCTCGAAGCCTGACACCGAAATGACGAGCAGCCCCTTGTCGCCCGAGGGCCGCAGGCGCAAATCGGTGTCGAACAGCGCGCCGGAGGAGGTGCGCAGCGTGAGCCAGTTGTTCAACCGCTGCGCAAGCCGCAGGTAGTTCTCCTGCGCCACCTCGTCCTCGTCCGCGTA
>DKBI01000125.1 GCA_002451175.1 Betaproteobacteria bacterium UBA6904 | reverse complement strand
GCCCTCGAGCTTCTCGGCGAGCGCCAGCAACTCGCGCACGCCCTCCTCGTTGCGCTCGCGCTCGGCCAGCTGCGGCTCCATCTTGCGCGCCTCGGCCAGCGTGATCTGCTGCCCCGGCTGGGCCGGAATGAGCTTCGCCACCTGGTCGCAGAAGTTGTAGCCGAGGTCCAGCACGCGGCCGGTGTCGCGCACGACGGCGCGCGCCGCCATCGTGCCGAACGTGGCGATCTGCGCCACCGACTCCGCGCCATGCTTGCGGCGCACGTAGTCGATGACGCGGTCGCGCCCGTCCTGGCAGAAGTCGATGTCGAAATCCGGCATCGTCTTGCGCTCGGGATTGAGGAACCGCTCGAACAGCAGGTCGTAGCGAATCGGATCGAGATCGGTGATGCCGAGCGCATAGGCGACGAGCGACCCGGCCCCCGAGCCACGCCCCGGACCCACCGGCACGCCGTTGGAACGCGCCCAGTTGATGAAATCCGCGACGATCAGGAAGTAGCCCGCGAATTCCATCTGGATGATCGTCCGGATCTCGAAGTCGAGGCGCTCGCCGTAGCGCGGCGCCTCCGCCTCGCGGCGCGCGGCCTCCGGGAAGATCTGCTCCAGGCGCCGCGCGAGTCCCGCCCGTGCGTCCTGGCGCAGGCAGTCGTCGATCGTCACGCCGGGCGGCGTCGGAAATGCCGGCAGACGGTTCTTGTCGAGCTCGATTTCGACGCTGCAGCGGCGCGCGATCTCGACCGCGTTCTCCAGCGCCTGCGGCACGTCGGCGAACAGCTCCGCCATCTGGACGGGCGACTTCCAGTACTGCTCGGCGGTGTAGCGCCGCGGCCGCCGCGGATCGCCGAGCAGATACCCCTCGGCGATGCAGACCCGCGCCTCGTGGGCGCGGAAATCTTCCGGCGCGAGGAACTGCACGGGATGGGTCGCGACCACCGGCAGATCCAACTTGACGGCGACGCCGAGCGTGCGCGCGACCAGCGCCTCGGTCTGCGGAAATCCCGCGCGCTGCAGCTCCAGATAGAAGCGCCCGGGAAACAGTTCCGCCCAGGCGCCCGCCAGGCGCTCCGCGGTTCCCGCGTGGTCGGCAAGGAGCGCCAGTCCGACGTCGCCCGCCCCCGCGCCGGACAGCGCGATCAGGCCCTCGGTGCCCAGCTCCTTGAACCAGGCGCGCGCAATCTCGCCGCGCGCACGGTGCTGATTGTCGAGCCAGGCGCGGGACAGCAGCTCGCAAAGCCGCCGATAGCCGTCGCGCGAGGTGCACAGCAGCAGCAGGCGCGACGGCTTGTCCCGGTCGCTCTCGTTCTGGATCCAGCAGTCCGCGCCGAGCACCGGCTTGACGCCGGCCGCCCGCGCCGCCTTGTAGAACTTCACCATGCCGAAGAAATTCGCGTTGTCCGTCAGCGCGAGCGCCGGCATCCCGTCGATCACGGCCCGCGTGACCGCATCCTCGATGCGCACGATGCCGTCCGTCACCGAGTACTCGCTGTGGAGACGCAGGTGGACGAAGCGGGGAGCAGGCATGGGAGTCGACAAAAGTTTACCATCCGCGCATGCCGACTCCGGCTCTGCTCGCGCTGTTTCTCGGCGCAACGTGCATCGCGCTCTCGCCGATCTGGGTGCGCGTGTCCGAGGTCGGCCCCACGGCGAGCGCGTTCTGGCGCGTGGCGCTCGCGGTGCCGCTGCTCTGGGCGCTGCTCGGCGCGGCGCGCGCGCGCCACGCACCGCTCGAGCGGCGGCACTGGAAGCTGCTGCTCGCCGCGGGCGCGGCCTTTGCGGGCGACCTCGCCTTCTGGCACTGGTCGATCAAATTCACATCGGTGGCGAACTCGACGCTGCTCGCGAATCTCGCGTCCATTTTCGTGACGCTCGCGGTGTGGCTCCTCTGGCGGCAGCGCCCGAGCAACGTGTTCCTCGCCGGCCTTGGCACGGCGCTTGCCGGCGTGGCGATGCTCGTGCGCACGAGTCTGGACTTTTCGCCCACCGCGCTCCTGGGCGACGCGCTCGGCGTAATCACCGCGATGTTCTACGCCTGGTACCTGCTCGCGGTGAAGGACGTGCGCGATCTCGGCGCCGCGACGCTGCAGCTCATGGCCGTGACGACGACCATCACCACCGCGTTCCTGCTGCCCGTCGCGCTGGCGTCGGGCGAAGCGCTGCTGCCGCCGACGGCGCTCGGCTGGCTGAAGCTGCTGGGTCTCGCGTGGATCTCGCACTCCGGCGGCCAGGGGCTGATCGCGTATGCGCTCGCGCACCTGCCGGCCGCATTCTCCTCGGTGAGCCTGCTCTTTCAGCCGGTCATGGCCGCGGTGTTCGCGTGGCTTCTGCTCGGCGAGCCGCTCGTGCCGCTGCAAGTCGCCGGCGGGGTCGTCGTGCTCTGCGGGATCTATCTCGCGCGCCGCGGGTCCGGATAGACCGGGATGCGAACCGCAGGCGGGATTGAATTGCCTATCCCGCACTGCTATTGTTGTTCTGCCCTCCCGGTCTGACGCCCGGGCCACCTGCCGCTGCACTGACGTCGGAGGCTCCATGCCCGCAAGAATCAACTTCGCCACCCTCACCCTGATGGACACGCTCGATCTGGCCGCCCTGATCGAGACCGAAGCGCACGATCGCTACAGCCTGTTCGCCACGCAACTCGGGGCGACCGAGGCCGGCGCCGTGTTCCAGTCGATGGCGGAGAACGAGAAGAAGCACGGCGATGCACTCGCCGCGCGCCGGCGCTCGCTGTTCGCCGACGCGCCCGCACGGTACAGCCGTGGCGACATCTTCGACGTCGAAGCGCCCGACGTCGGCTCGCCCCGCTGGAACATGTCCGAGTACAACGCCTACCAGGTCGCGTTGCACTCGGAGAAAAAGGCGTGGGAGTTCTACGACGAAGCCCTGCGCGAGGTGCGGCAGCCGGAGATCAAGGCGCTGTTCGAGGAGCTTCGCGAGGAAGAGGCCGAGCACGTGAGCATGGTCCAGGCGATCATCGCGAAGCTGCCGCCCTCCGCCAAGGACGAGGCGGAGGACCTGGACGACAGCTACATGCGGATGGGGTACTAGCGGGCGATCCGGACGCGATCGGCTCGCGTCAGCGGTAGGGGAACCCCGCCGCCGTCACGCCCGCGCGGATGCGCTCGATCGCCGCGCCGACCTGCGCCGGGTCACCGCGCACGCCGAGTTCGACGTGGCGCCGCGCGCCCCCCTCGCCCATCGACGGCAGGCTGAACACCTTGACGCCGGGAAATTGCGTCCCGACCTCCTGCATCACGCCGATGAGCTGGCTCTCGCCCGCCTCGAAGACGAGGATCGACGCCTCGGACCAGCGATCGCGCTCGAACAGCGCGCGGTACTGCGTGTCGAGCACCCATTCCGCCATCGGCCAGGCCATCTGCGGAAAGCCCGGAAAGAANNAGTCCGACGCCGAGCGCGGCGGCCGCGCACTGCCGCGTGTGATCATCGGGTGTCGCGCCGATGCCGCCGAAACTGAAGACGATGTCGGCGGACGCCAGGCTGCGGCGCAACGCCCCCGTGAGCCGGGCCGGATCATCGCCGAGGTACGCGCACCAGGCGAGCCGCAGGCCGCGCCGCCCGAGCGCGCCGACGAGAAAACCGAAATGCTTGTCCTGGCGCTTGCCGACGAGGATCTCGTCGCCGATGACGTAGGCGCCGATCGCGTTCACGGCGCCGCCCGGCGCCGCTGCAGGCGATCGAGGAGGAAGTGGATGAATGCGAGGCCGACGACCACGGGGGCGAAGAACCCCAGCAGCGGGACATACGCCACCAGCGCGAGCGCCACGCCGAGCACGTAGAGCGAGCCGCGATTGGCGCGGAAGATCTCGCGCATCTCCCCGGCGTCGGCGTGCTCGGCCAGCGCGTCGTAGCGCAACACCTGCTGGTTGACCCAGCCGAGGATGGCGACCGGCAGAATCGGCCAGAGCGGCGGGAAGATCCATAGCGGCAGGCTGAGCAGCCCGAGCATCACTAGGCCGCCGAGCGATACGAGGCCGTTCCAGACGCTGCCCATGAAGCTCCCGCCATGGCGCCGCTCGAGCTGCGCGAACCGCCGCGCGGCCACGTGATTCACCATTTCCGGCATGCCGAACACGCCGAGAATGAGCAGCGCGGTGAGCTGGATGAGCGGCACGAGGAGGACGACGATCAGCACCTTGGCGGCGAACAACGCGACGTCGGTCGCGCTCCACGGCACGACGAACGTCGCGTACTGGGCCCATTGGCGGATGAGGTCCGCGACCCAGAGCACGAGCTGCCCCCAGAACACGACGGCCAGCAATCCCCAGGCGAACATCGCCGCGAGCACGGGCCACAGCATCAGCCACAGCATGCGCGGATGGAACAGGTTCGCGAGCGCGAACAGGATCGAAGCCCCGATGCCNNCTCCTCCAGCAGCCAGCCGAACTGCTCGAGCTCCGGGGTAAGGCCGCCGAGCCTGGCGCGCGCCGCGGACTCCCTGCGGAACGCCTGCTCGAGCGGCGCGAGCGCGGCGGCGCGCTGCGCATCGCGGGCCGGGTCCGCGCGCAGCTTGTCGAGCCGCAACGCGGCCGCCTTGAGGTAGCGGGGCAGATGCTGCAGGCGCTCCCAGGCGGTGCGCGCGAGCCACCCCGGCGCCAGGAGCCGGGCGCATTGCGCGCGCACGTCCTCGGCCGCCTGTGGAAAGCCTTTCTGCACGGCGGCCAGGCGCTTTTGCACCTGCGCGTGCTCGCCGAGGACCGCGACCGCGAGCCGCTGCAGTTCCTGCGCGATCAGCGTGAACCGGCTGCGGCCGTCCGCCACGCGGCGCGCAAAATCCTCCTGCCGCGTCGGCAGCGAGTCCGCGAGAAACGTCCGGTCNNAGGCGCTGCACCCCTTGGCGGTGCACCGCGCGCGCCTTCTCCGGGGAGTCGAAAACCTGCAGCGCGACGGCGTCGCCCATGTCCTCGAGCGCGGGATACCCCAGCAGCGTCAGATCGCCGCGACGCACTTCCATCAGCTCCTCGAGATCGCCGAACGTCCAGGCCGTGTGCCGNNCGCCCGTGCTCGTCGACGACGAGGAAGTTCATGTGCAGGTGCGGCGGCGCCGAGTCCGGCCGGAAGGCATCGGCCGGGACCTCGAGGTTGAGTTCCGCGCGGATGTAGCGTGTGAGCGCCGCCGCGAGCGGCAGATCGGAGGGCGGCACCTGCGCCGCGAAGCCCTGCGCGAATTCACCGAGCGGGCCGAGTTTGTGCCGCAGCCGCTGCGGCATGCCCTTGGCCAGCGCCTGCACTTTCTCCTTCAGCAGACCGGGCACCAGCCACTCGCAGCGCGCCGCGGGCACCTGGTTGAGCAACTCGACCGGCACCGTCAGCGTCACGCCATCGCGCGCCGTGCCCGGCTCGAAGTGATACTCCAGCGCGAACGGGTTCGCGCCGAGCTGGATCGCGGGCGGAAAATTCTCCGTCGTAATGCCCGCGGCCTCGTGGCGCATGAGGTCTTCGCGCGAGAGATGCAGCAGCCGCGGCGCGGNNCGGCGCGACTTGTGCTCGAGCCGCTCGATGTCGCGCACCAGCCGCTGGTTGTGGGCGAAGAACGGCGCGCGCGTCTCGAAGTCGCCCTCGACGAGCGCCGAGCGCAGAAAGATGTCGCGCGCGAGCACCGGGTCGCGCGGCCCGAAGTGAACGCGGCGATCGGCATACACGGGCAGCCCGTAGAGCGTGCCGCGCTCGAGCGCCACGACCTGCGCGCGCGAGCGCTCCCAATGCGGCCGTTCGGCGTGGCGCTTGATCAGGTGCGCGCCGACCTCCTCCAGCCACTTCGGATCGATGGTCGCCACCGTGCGCCCGTACAGGCGGGTCGTGTCGACCAGTTCCGCGGCCACGATCCACTTGCCGGGCTTGCGCGTCCAGGAGCCTGGATGCACCCAGAACTTGATGCCGCGCGCGCCGGTGTAGTTGCCGTCGGCCTCGTCGCGCATGCCGACGTTGCCCAGCAGCCCCGCGAGCAGCGCGCGATGGATGGCCGCGAAGCCCTCGGGCTTCGCCGGATCGACGCGGGAGGTGCGCCAACCGAGTTCCTCGAGCACGCCGAGCAGCTGGCGCTGCACGTCGCGCCACTCGCGCAGCCGCGGCAGCGACAGAAAGTGGTCGCGGCAGAAGCGCCGCAGGTTGGGTTGCTCGAGCACCGGCCACAGCTTCAGGTAGGCGAGGAAGTCCGAGCGCTCCTCCGCGAAACGGGCATGCCGTTCGTCGGCCGCCGCGGCCTGCTCCAGCGGGCGCAACCGCGGGTCCTGGACCGACAGCGCAGCCGCGATGACGAGCACCTGCTCCAGGCAGTGCGCCTCGCGTGCCGCGATCAGCATGCGCCCGATCCGCGGATCCACCGGCAGGCGCGCCAGCTCCCGACCGAGGTCGGTCAGCGCACGCGCCTCGTCGACCGCGCCCAGCTCGCCGAGCAGCGCGTAGCCGTCGGTGATCGCGCGCGGCGCCGGCGCGTCGAGAAACGGAAACTCCTCGACGCCGCCGAGATCGAGGCTCAGCGCGCGCAGGATCACGGCCGCGAGCGAGGAACGCAGCAGTTCCGGGTCGGTGAATGCCGGTCGCGCGTTGAAGTCCTCTTCCGAGTACAGCCGCACGCACACGCCATCGGCGACGCGCCCGCAGCGGCCGGCCCGCTGGCGCGCCGCCGCCTGCGCGACGTTCTCGACACGCAGCATCTCCACCTTGTTGCGATAGCTGTAGCGCTTGACGCGCGCCTGGCCGGTGTCGACGACGTAGCGGATGCGCGGCACGGTGAGCGAGGTCTCGGCCACGTTCGTCGCGAGCACGATGCGGCGCGCAGGCCCCGGCCGGAAGACGCGGTCCTGCTCGGCGCTCGAGAGCCGGCCGTAGAGCGGCAGGACCTCCCGGGTCTCCCGCGGCCGCGCGGGCGCACGCCGCCGCAGCACCTCGGCCGCATCGCGGATCTCCCGTTCGCCCGGCAGGAACACGAGGACGTCGCCGGATCCTTCGCGGCACAGCTCATCCACGGCGTCGGCGAGCGCCTGCTCCTCCTCGTCGCGCGTCGTGTCCTCCGCGTCGCCGCCCACGGGCCGATAGCGCACCTCGACCGGATACAGCCGTCCGGACACCTCGATGACCGGCGCAGCGCCGAAGTGCCGCGAGAATTTCTCGGCATCGATGGTCGCCGAGGTGATGATCACCTTCAGATCGCGGCGGCGGCCGAGGAGCCGCTTGAGATGGCCGAGCAGGAAATCGATGTTCAGGCTGCGCTCGTGCGCCTCGTCGATCACGATCGTGCCGTAGGCGCGCAGGTCCGGGTCGCCCTGCGTCTCGGCGAGCAGGATGCCGTCGGTCATGACCTTGATCGCCGTCCGCGGCCCGAGCTTGTCCTGAAAGCGCACCTTGAAGCCGACCAGCGCGCCGAGTTCGGTCTTCAGCTCCTCGGCGACGCGGGCCGCGATCGAACGCGCGGCGATGCGGCGCGGCTGCGTGTGCCCGATGAGCCCGGCCGCGCCGCGACCCATGGCGTAGAGGATCTTGGGGATCTGCGTGCTCTTGCCCGAGCCGGTCTCGCCGCACACGATGACCACGGGATGCTGCTCGACGGCGCGCCGGATCTCGTCGTGCCGTGCGTTGATCGGCAGCGCGGGGTCGAAATCGATGCGCGACGTCATGCGCTTGTGCTGGGGATCGCAGCGCCGGACGCTGCAAGTCGGATATCCAGCGCCGGGAAGCCCCTTAGAATGCGCGGCAGGCGTCCGCCCCCTGCGCGGATGTCCCACCCGATGACCACGTTATTCGACGACGCAATCGTTACGCACCTGAACTGGGTGGCTCGGTTCGAGGAAGCGCTGAACGGCATTGCGGCGGAAACCTTCGATTCCAGGCAAATCGGCGACGACACGCGGTGCGGCTTCGGACAATGGCTGCAGGACAGCGCGGCCCTGTTCCCCGACCCGCAGCGCTTCGATTATGTCAGGTCGCTGCACATGGTATTCCACGAAGTCGCCGCGGAAATTGCGGCCCTGATGCAGCCGCCGGCCGATCCGGTAGCGGTGCAGGCCAAGCTGGTTGGGCTGCGGGACTTGTCGACGCATCTGGTGGTGGTGCTGCGCGAGCTCAAGGCCGAGCAGACGCAAGGCAGGCGACGCGGCGCCTGAAGGACGACGGCGAGGCNNGCGCGAACGACGCGGCCAACCCGCTATCCGGAATCTCCGCCCCTGACCGGTCCGGACGCCGCGAGCATCCGCTCGACGTAACGGGCGATCAAGTCGATTTCGAGATTCACCGCGACCCCCGCGGCGAGGCGCTTGAGCGTCGTGACCTCGAGCGTGTGCGGGATGAGGTTCACCTCGAAATCATCGTCTGCAACGCGGTTGACGGTGAGCGATACGCCGTCCACGCAGATCGAGCCCTTGCGCGCGACGTAGCGCGAGAGATCGGCGGGCACGCGCAGGCGCAGCCGCCGGGATTCGCCCGCGGGCTCGAACGCCAGCACCTCGCCGACGCCATCCACGTGGCCGGTGACGAGATGCCCGCCGAGCTTGTCCCCCAGGCCGAGCGACTTCTCCAGATTCACTTCGCCCGGACGGTCCAGGCCCACCGTGCAGTCGAGCGTCTCGCGCGAGACGTCGAAGCCGAGCCTGCGCCCCGCTTGCGCAACCACCGTCAGACAGCACCCCTGCACGCAGATCGAATCGCCGAGCGCGACGCCGCCCAGGTCGAGCCCGCCGGCGTCGACGGTCAGCCGCACCCCCTGCTCCCGTGGCGCGATCGCTTCGATCCGGCCGATGGCCTGCACGATTCCGGTAAACATCAGAGCCTCGCGAGAATTCTCAAGTCGTCGCCCACGCGATCGACGCTGCGCAGTCGCAACCGCGGCCGGCCCTCCAGCGCGTCGAGCGGCGGCAGGTCGAACATCCCCTGCGCGCCGTCGCCAAGCACGCTCGGATTGAGATAGATGAGCAGCTCGTCCACGCAACCCTCGCGCAACAGCGACCCGTTGAGCTTGAATCCCGCCTCGACGTGCAGCTCGTTCACGCCGCGCCGCGCGAGGTCCGCCAGCATCGCGGGCAGATCCACCTTGCCGCGCGCGTTCGGCAGCACGACCACCTCCGCGTTCGGCCGCGGCGCCGGCGGCGGTACGGCGGCGTAGAGCAACGCGCCGTCGTCGCGCAGCACGCGCGCGTCGTCCGCAATGTCCAGCCGGCTGTCGACCACGACGCGCCGCGGCTGGCGCGTCGTGGGCACCGCGCGCACCGTGAGCTGCGGGTCGTCCGCCTTGACGGTGCCGATCCCGGTCAGGATGGCGCAGGCGCGCGCGCGCCAGCGATGGCCATCGGCGCGCGCCTCGGCACCCGTGATCCATTGGCTGCGTCCATCCCGCAGCGCCGTGCGCCCGTCGAGCGTCGCGGCGATCTTCATGCGCACCCAGGGCCGCGCGCGCGTCAGACGCGAGAAGAAGCCGATGTTGAGTTCGCGCGCTTCGTCCTCGAACAGCCCGTGCTCGAAACCCACGCCCGCCTCGGCCAGCCGCTCGCCGCCATGGCGCGCCTCGGGATGGGGATCGCGCACCGCCGCCACGACGCGCCGCACGCCGGCGCGGATCAGCGCCTCCGCGCAGGGCGGCGTCCGGCCCTGGTGGCTGCACGGCTCCAGCGACACGTACGCCGTCGCGCCGCGGGCCCGATCTCCCGCCGCGGCGAGCGCGTGGATCTCCGCGTGCGGCGCGCCGGCCGATTCGTGCCAGCCTTCGCCGACGACCGATGCGCCCTGCGCGAGCACACAACCGACGCGCGGATTCGGCGTCGTCGTCCACATCCCGTTTTCCGCCAGCGCCAGCGCGCGTTGCATCAGGGCGCGGTCGGTGTCGGAAAAGCGCGTCACCGGCGCCGCTTGCGGCCTTTCGCCACTTCCTGCAGGGCTTCCTTGAAGTCTTCCGGCTTGTCGAAACTGCGGTAGACCGACGCAAAGCGGATGTACGCGATCTTGTCCAGGCGCGCCAGCTCGCGCATCACCAGGTCGCCGACGCGGCTCGTCGGCACTTCGCGCTCGCCGAGCGAGCGCAGCTTTTCCTCGATGCGATCCACGGCGCCGTCGACCGCCTCGGTCGCCACCGGCCGCTTGCGCAGCGCCAGGCGCATGCTCGCGATGAGCTTGTCGCGGTCGAAGTCCGTGCGATTGCCGTCCTTCTTCACGAGGCGCGGCATCTTCAGGTCGACGCGCTCGTAGGTGGTGAAGCGCCGGTCGCACTTCGGGCAACGGCGCCGCCGGCGGATGGTATTCGCCTCGGGGTTGGTGCGCGTGTCCACGACCTGCGTGTCTTCGGACTGGCAGAAGGGGCAGCGCACGGTCCGCCTCAGCCGTAGACCGGGAAGCTCGCGCAGAGCTTGGTGACTTCGCCGCGGACGCGGCCCACGACCTGGTCGTCCGAGGGGTGCTCGAGCACGTCGGCGATGAGGTGGGCGAGCCGCTCCGTTTCGGCCGCGCCGAATCCGCGCGTCGTGATCGCCGGCGAGCCGATGCGGATCCCCGAGGTGACCGTGGGTTTCTGCGGGTCGTTCGGAATGGCGTTCTTGTTCACGGTGATGTGCGCCGCGCCGAGCGCGTCCTCCGCCTCCTTGCCGGTAATCCGCTTGGCGCGCAGGTCGACGAGCATCAGGTGGCTCTCGGTGCGGCCGGAGACGATGCGCAGNNAAGATCGCCGAGTTCAGCGCCCGCTCGTGCTTTTCGCCCGCGAGGATCATCCCGCCACGCGGCCCGCGCAGCGTCTTGTGGGTCGTCGTCGTGACGACGTCGGCCACGCCGACCGGGCTCGGATAGAGGCCCGCCGCGACGAGGCCCGCGTAATGCGCGATGTCGGCCATCAGTAGCGCGCCGACGTCGTGCGCGATCCGGCGCAGGCGCACCCAGTCGATGCGCAGCGAATAGGCCGATGCGCCGGCGACGAGAATGCGGGGGCGATGCGCTTGCGCGAGGCGTTCGGCCTCGGCGTAATCGAGCACCTCGTCGCCGTCGAGGCCGTAGGCGATCGCGTGGTACAGCTTGCCGCTCGCGTTGACTGCGGCGCCGTGCGTGAGATGGCCGCCGTGCGCCAGGGACATGCCGAGGATCGTGTCGCCCGGCTTGAGGAACGCCATGTAGACGCCCTGGTTGGCTTGCGATCCGGAATGCGGCTGCACGTTGGCGTATTCCGCGCCGAACAGCTTCTTCGCGCGCTCGATCGCAATGCGCTCGGCCATGTCCACGAACGCGCAGCCGCCGTAATACCGCTTGCCGGGATAACCTTCCGCGTACTTGTTCGTCAGCACCGAGCCCTGCGCAGCCAGCACGGCGGGGCTGGTGTAATTCTCCGAGGCGATCAGCTCGATGTGCTCTTCCTGGCGGGCCGTCTCCAGGCGGATTGCGTTCCAGAGCTCGGGGTCGGATTGCGCAAGCGGTGTCGCAGCGAACATGGCGGGCCACGGGAGGGAAAGCCGGATTTTATCAGCCGCCCCGCGCACGGCCGCGCGCGCAGCGCAACTAAACGACGATCGGCGGCTGCAGGTCCTCGGGCCGGTCGATGTCGCGCAGGACGCCCGGGTCTCCGACCGGCACCTTGATCAATTCGGCCGCATGCCGGGCCAGCAGGGCACGGGCCCCCTCGTCCCCCGCCAGGCCCTCCAATACCGGGCGGAAGCGCGCGCTGATCCCTACCGGATGGCCCCGCCGGGCGCGCCAGTACGGCGCCGCCAGGGCGGCGCCTGCCGCGAGCGCGTCGCGCACCGCCAGGATCGAACTCGGCCGCACGAACGGCATGTCGGCGAGCGCCACGACAAACCCGTCGGCTTCGCGCGCCGCGCGCACCGCGCAAGCGAGGCTCGCGCCCATGCCCTCGTCGGCCCGCTCGCACACCACGACCGCAACGTCTTCGGCGCCGAGCCGGCGCTCCAGGTCGCCGCCGCCCGGGCGCACGACCGCGATCACGTCGGGAAGCACGGCCTTCAGGTGCCGGGCCGCCTGCACGGCCATCGGGACGCCGTGCGGCAGGTCATGCAGCAGCTTGTCGGCGCCGAAGCGCGAACTCGCGCCGGCGGCAAGCAGAAGGCCAACGATGCGCATCGGGAAGTCATGTTACGCCGTGCCGCCAGCCAGCCGCCACCGGGCGCCGGGGTCAAAAAAAGAGCCCGCGCGAGGCGGGCTCGAATTGGGAGGACAACCGGCCATGGAGAGGAGGGACCCAGCCGGGTTGCTTGCTGCTCTCGTTCAGCCCGCGGCCGCCGGTTGCAGGGCGGCAAATNNCTCACAAGCCGATGGATCGAAACGGCTTGCTTCTTTCGCCGCCCAGCTCGGCTCAGCGACGCCGTGGCGTGCGGCGGTCATCTCGGCAAGAATCGCGACCGCGATTTCCGGCGGCGTTTTCGAGCCGATGTACAGCCCGACCGGGCCGCGCAGTCGAGCGATCTCCGCCTCGGCGAGGTCGAACTCGCGCAGGCGCCGGCGGCGCGCGTCGTTGTTCTTCTTCGAGCCAATCGCGCCGACATAGAAGGCCGGCGACTTGAGCGCTTCCAGCAGGGCCATGTCGTCCAGTTTCGGATCGTGCGTCAGCGCGACCACGGCGCAATGGCCGTCCAGGTTCAGGCTGGCGATCACGTCGTCCGGCATGCCGCGATCGATCGCCACGCCCGCCACGTCCCAGCCGTCGGCGTACTCGGCGCGCGGATCCACGACCGTCACCTGGTAGTCGAGCATCTTCGCCATTTCGGCGAGATAGCGCGTCAGCTGCCCGCCGCCGATCAGCACCAGGCGCCAGCGCGGACCGTGCACCGTGGCAAGGATCCGGCCGTCGAATTCGAGGACGTCCTGCCACTGCCCCGGCTCCAGGGTCGCGTGGCCGGTGCCGAGATCGAGCCGGCGGCGCACCAGCTGCTGCCGGCCGATTGCCTCGAGCAGCGCGTCCAGCCCGCTGTGCTCGCCGACCGGCTCGAGGACCACCTGCAGCGTGCCGCCGCACGGCAGCCCCCAGCGCGAGGCGTCCTCGTTGCTCACCCCGTAGGTCATGAGCTGCGGCCGATTCGCCGCAACGGATCGCGCACGCACCTTTTCTATGAGGTCGTCCTCGACGCAGCCGCCGGAAACGGAGCCGACGACCAGCCCGTCGTCGCGAATCGCGACCATCGCGCCGATCGGGCGGGGCGCGGAGCCCCAGGTCTTGACGATCGTGCCGAGCGTGACGCGGTGCCCGGCCTTGCGCCAGGCCTCCGCGCTGCGAAGCACTTCGATGTCTACGCTGTCCATGGAGGAATCTTACCCCCGAGCGCAGAGCCGGGGGCGGGCGCGATGTCCGGCGATCGCGCCCCGGCGCCTACGCGTAGCAGCGCAGCCGGCGCGAAAACTCCGCCAGGGGGCCGACGCCGCTCGCTTCCGCGCGCTGACACCAATCCTGCAACTGACGCACGAGCTGCTCGGTCGACGCGCTGGAACGCTCCCACAGGGCCACCAGCTCGTCGCGCATCGACAGCGCGACGGCGAGCGGCTTGGACTCGCGCGCCACCTCCGACAGCTTCGCTCGCTCCGCCTCCGAGAGTCGCTGCAGCCGCGGCAGGTAGGCCTTCAGCGGCATCAAAGCCGCCGCCCGGGAGGGCGAGCGCCGCCGCAGCTGCTCGATTTCCTCGAGGTACGTCCGGCGCAGCGACTTGGCGTAGCGCTGCAGCACGTCGTAGCGGTTCGCGATCACGGCCTGCAGCGTCTGGGCGTCGCACACCGGCTTCGGGTCCTCGAAGCGCGGCGTGGGCGCGACCTTCTTGACCTTCGCGAGCCCGAGCATCTCGAGAACGCGGATGTAGAACCAGCCGATGTCGAACTCGTACCACTTCGCCGACAGCTTCGCCGACGCCGGGAACGCGTGGTGATTGTTGTGCAGTTCCTCGCCGCCGNNTCGCCGCCGATCAGGATGCCCCAGGGCGAGATGTTGCGGCTCGCGTCCGGCGCAGGCGTCTCCCAGTTCCGGTATCCCCAGTAGTGGCCGATGCCGTTGATCACGCCCGCCGCCCAGAACGGGATCCACGCGATCTGCGTGACGAAGATCACCACGCCCGGAACGATGCCGAACAGCACGACGTCGGTGATGCCCATCGCCGTCAACCCCAGTACCACGAAGCGCGAATACACGTTGCGCTCCATCCAGTCGTCCGGCGTTCCATAGCCGTAGCGCTCGATGGTCTCGCGGTTGTAGGCCTCCTTCACGTACAGGAACACCCCCAGCCAGAGCACCCGGTTGATGCCGTACACCTGCGGGCTGTGCGGATCGTCCGGCGTTTCGCACTTGGCGTGGTGCTTGCGGTGAATCGCCGCCCACTCCTTCGTGACCATGCCGGTGGTCGCCCACAGCCAGAAGCGGAAGAAGTGCGACACCGCCGGATGCAGCTCGAGCGCTCGGTGGGCCTGGTGGCGATGCAGAAAGATCGTCACCGCGGCAATCGTGACGTGCGTCAGGCCCAGGGCCACCAGCACGTAGCCCCACCACGGAAGGTCGAAAACGCCGGCAAATAGCATCCAGGAATCTCTCACAAAAAACGCCGCGAGATGCGGCGCATGGGCGCGGATTGTACGCGAACCCCCCCCTGGCGCAAAGCACCATCGCGCGCGCTGCGGCGTGCCGAAGCAACGCTAACCGACTGTCGGCAAACGGTATTTCGCACCAGCCGCACCGGGTCCTCGCGCCCTCGGGCATAATCGCGGCCCAACTTACGGACACCGCCATGATCGAGCTGCTCGCCGACCCGCAAGCCTGGATCGCGTTCGCCACGCTGACCGCGCTCGAGCTCGTGCTCGGCATCGACAACGTGATCTTCATCTCCATCCTCGTCGACAAGCTGCCGGCGCGGCAGCGCGAGCAGGCGCGTCGCCTCGGCCTCGCCATGGCGATGTTCATGCGCATCGGGCTGCTGTTCCTGCTGGCCTGGATCATCGGGCTCACCTCGCCGCTGTTCGTGGTGCTCGGCGAGCCGATTTCCGGACGCGACCTGATTCTCATCGGCGGCGGGCTGTTCCTGCTCTGGAAGAGCGTCGGCGAGATCCACCAGCTGCTCGAGGGGCAGGAAGGCGGGCAATCGGCCGCCGTGAAGGCCAGCTTCGGCGCCATCGTCCTGCAGATCATGGTCGTGGATCTGGTGTTCTCGCTGGATTCGATCATCACCGCGGTCGGCATGGTGTCGCGCATCGAAATCATGATCGCCGCGGTGATCGTCTCCGTGGGCCTGATGATGCTGTTCGCCGGCGCCATCGGCCGCTTCGTCTCCGCGCACCCGACGATCAAGATGCTGGCGCTGGCGTTCCTCGTCGTCGTCGGCGTGGTGCTGATCGCCGCGGGATTCGATCACGACGTGCCGAAGGGCTACGTGTACTTCGCGATGGCCTTCTCGGTGGCGGTCGAGATGCTCAACATCCGCCTGCGCAAGCGCGCGGCGGCGCCCGTGCACCTGCACGAGCCCTACGTGCGCGATTCCGGCAAGCCCTAGCGCCGCACGAACGCGGCCGCGAAGAAGCCGTCGGTGGCGTGCCGGTGCGGCCACAGGCGCAGTTCGCGTCCCGTATCGAGGGGAATCCGCTGCTGCGCGAAGATCTCGGCGCAGGACAGCGCCTCGAACCCGGCCACCTCGTCGAGAAACCGCGCGACGACGCTCGCGTTCTCCTCGTCGAGGATCGAGCAGGTCGCGTACACCAGCCGGCCGCCCGGCTTCACGAGGCGCGCCGCCGCGGCGAGAATCTTCGCCTGCTGCTCCGCCAGCGCGGCGACGCGTTCCGGGCCGTAGCGCCACTTGAGATCGGGATTGCGCCGCAGGGTGCCGAAGCCGCTGCACGGCGCGTCGACCAGCACGCGGTCGAGCTTGCCGGCGAGACGGCGCGCGCGCAGGTCGTTTTCGTCCGCGAGCGCCATCGGGTGAATGTCCGAGACGCCGGCTCGCGCCGCGCGCGGCGACAGCGCCGCGAGGCGCTTGACCGAAACGTCCATCGCGTACACGCGCCCGGTGCCGCGCATCAGCATGGCCAGCGCCAGCGTCTTGCCGCCGGCACCGGCGCAGAAATCCGCGACCATTTCGCCGCGCCTCGGCGCCACCAGATAGGCGAGCAGCTGGCTGCCTTCGTCCTGCACCTCCACCGAGCCGTCGAGAAACAGGGGATGCCGCTGAATCGCCGGCTTGCCGGACAGGCGGATGCCGGCCGGCGACAGCGGCGTCGGCGCACACGCCAGCTGCAGCTGCTCGATCGCCGCCTCCCGCGACAACCGGGCGAGATTCACGCGCAGGTCGAGCGGCGCCGGCTGCAGCAGTCCGCGCGCGATGGCCAGGGCTTCCGCGTCCCCCTGCTGTTCGACGAGCCGCGTCCACAGCCAATCCGGCAGATCGACTTGCTCGGCGGGCGAGCGCGCCGGGTCGCCGCCGCGGAGCCGCGCGATGTGATCGGGCGCAAGCCCGAGCGCGCGCCCGGACAGGCCGAACAGGCGCACCAGCGCCGCCGTGAGCAGCTCGCGCGGCGTGCCGCTGCCGCTCGCCGCCTCCAGCGAGCGCTTGCGTCGCAATACGGCATACACGGCCTCGGCGATGAAAGCCCGGTCGCGCTGCCCGAGCGATCGGTGCCCGCGGAAATACGCGGAAAGCGCCTGGTCCGCCGGGGACGTGAAGGCGAGCAGCTTGGCGAGGGCAGCCTCGGCGTGCGCCAGCTGTCCCGGCGTCGGTCTCACGGCGTGGTGATGCGCACGGCGAGCTGATCGATCTGCGTGCCGTCCTTGTCGGTCACGCGAATGCGCACCGGCAGATTCTGCCGGTCCACGGCGAGCCAGAGCTCATCGCTGCGGTCTTCGGGGCGCCGTTTCTGTCTCGCCAGGTGGAGCGTGTCGAACTCGCCGGCCGGCACCTGCACCTTCTCGCGTCCGGCCGGCCGGTAGTCGTAGGTCACGCTGCCCTTGCCATCCAGCACGTTCAGCTGCACGAGCCCCGCCGGAGGCGCGAACGCGAACGTCCAGATGAAGCTCAGGCGGTCCTGCTGCTCGCGCGTCGGCACGCCGTTCGACGGATCGAAGGTCGCGTGCCGGCGCTCGCGGCCGGCGCGCACGTCGCGGTACTCCGCGGGCCGCAGTCCGTCGCGCGCCACGACGCCGCGACTGATGCGCTGCGCCTCGCCGCGCAGCGCGAACACCCCGCGCCCTTTCCAGGTCTCCTGCAGCGTGTAGTTGCGTCCGTCGTGTTCGAGGCGATGCGTGACCTCGGCCACGACCAAGCCGTTGTGCGAAAGCTCGTAGACGACCTCCACGCGCTGCGGCGGCGCCGCGTGCGCACAGAGCGTCGTGCTAAGCGTGGCTGCCAAGAACCAGTTGCGCATCGTTGCCCTTGACGCGGACCCTGCCGTCCGCGATGTCCAGCCTGCCGTCCAGGAACCAGCGCACGGCCCGCGGATACACGACGTGCTCCTGGGCCAGCACGCGCGCCCCCAAAACGTCCGCGTCGTCGCCCGGCAGCACCGGGACCGCCGCCTGAATGACGATCGGACCGTGATCCAGGTCGGCGGTGACGAAATGCACCGTGCAACCATGCACCTTCACGCCGGCCTCCAGCGCGCGCTCGTGCGTGTGCAGCCCCGGAAACGCCGGCAGCAGCGAGGGATGGATGTTCAGCAGGCGCCCGTCGAATCGCGCGACGAAACCCGCCGTCAGCACGCGCATGAACCCCGCGAGCACCACGAGCCGCGGCGCAAATCGCTCGACCGCATCGCCGAGCGCCGCATCGAACGCCTCGCGCGAGGCATAGGCCGGGTGCTCCACCACCGCCGTGGACACGCCGTAGCGTGCCGCGATCTCCAGACCGCGCGCGCCGGCGCGGTTGCTGAGCACTGCGGACACGGGAACGCCCGCCTCCAGCAGCGCCTGCATGTTGCTGCCCCGGCCCGAGATCAGAATGACGACCGACACGGCGCGCGCCCGCGGCTCAGGCCAGATCGAACAGCAGCACCTCTGCGCCGGCGCCGCGCTCGACCACGACCTCGGCGTCGTCCGTCTTCAGCGCATCGCCCGCGCGCAACGCGTCGCCGTTCACGACCGCCGCGCCGCGCGCGAGATGCACGTAGGCGCGGCGTCCTGGCGCGACGCGATGCACGACCCGCTCCGCGCCATCGACGAGGGCGACGTAGAGGCGCGCATCCTGATGGATGGTGACCGACCCGTCCGCGCCGTCCGGGGAAGCGATCAGCCGCAGCCGCCCGCGCTTCTCCTCCGGCGCAAAGTGCTTCTGCTCGTAGGACGGCGGAATGCCGCGCGTGCCCGGCTCGATCCAGATCTGCAGGAAATGCGTCTCGCCCGCCGGCTCGTGGTTGTACTCGCTGTGCATCACACCGCGCCCGGCGCTCATGCGCTGCACGTCCCCGGGCACGATCGTCGAGCCGTTGCCCATCGAATCCTGGTGCGCCAGCGCGCCCTCCAGCACGTAGCTGATGATTTCCATGTCGCGATGGCCGTGCGTGCCGAATCCGCTGCCCGGAGCGACGCGGTCCTCGTTGATGACCCGCAGCGCGCCGTACCCCATGTGCGCCGGGTCGTGGTAGTCGGCGAACGAGAAGCTGTGGAACGATTTCAGCCAGCCATGATCGGCGTAGCCCCGTTCGCTTCCCGCGCGGCGTGCCCTCATGATTTCGCCTGCGCCGCGATCTCGGCGTGCACCTGCGCCATGTCGAGCGCCTTGGCCTGCGTCAGGACCTGCTCGAGCGCGGCCGCGGGCAGCGCGCCGGCCTGCTGGAACAGGATCACTTTCTCCCGGAACACCATCAGCGTCGGGATCGACCGGATCTGGAACGCGCCCGCGAGCTCCTGCTGGGCGTCCGTGTCGACCTTCGCGAACACGACGTCGGGGTGCGCCTCGGAGGCCTTTTCGTAGATCGGCGCAAAGCCGCGGCACGGTCCGCACCACGACGCCCAGAAGTCCACGATCACGATCGGGTGGTCGGCGATCGTCTGCTCGAAGTTGTCGCTCGTCAGCTCCAGCGTTGCCATCGGACGTCCTTGAAATGGGAACTGCAAGTGTATATTGAGTCGCTGCGCACGGTTTCAACCTCGCATGACTTACGTCGGACGCTTCGCGCCCTCGCCTACCGGTCCTCTGCACTTCGGCTCCCTGGCCGCTGCGGTCGCCAGCTGGCTGGATGCGCGCGCCGCGGGCGGTCGATGGCTCCTGCGCATCGAGGATCTCGACCGTCCCCGCGTGCAACCCGGCGCGGTCGACGAGATTCTCCGCCTGCTCGAGGCCAGCGGCCTGCACTGGGACGGCGAAGTCGAGTTCCAAAGCGCGCGCACCGCGCTCTATGCCGCCGCGCTCGAGCGGCTGGCGCGCGACGGACGCACCTACTGGTGCGGCTGCTCGCGCCGGGAAATGGAGGATTCGGCGCTGTCGATCGACGGCGCGCGCATCTATCCCGGCACCTGCCGGCAGGGTCTCGCGCCCGGCAGGACGCCGCGCGCCCTGCGGCTGCGGACGATGCCGGAGGCGGTCGCCTTCACCGACCGCGCGCAGGGCGACATCACGCAATCCGTGGAGCGCGAGGTGGGCGATTTCGTGCTGCTGCGCGCCGACGGCTTCCATGCGTACCAGCTCGCCGTCGTGGTCGACGACGCGGCGCAGGGCGTCACTGACATCGTGCGCGGCGCGGACCTGCTGGATTCGACCGCGCGCCAGATCCTGCTGCAACAATACCTCGGGCTGCCGACGCCGCGATATCTGCACGTGCCGGTCGCGGTGGATGCGGACGGACGGAAGCTCGCCAAGCAGACGGGCGCGCCGGCGGCGCGTCCGGACGATCTGCCGCGCGTGCTGGCATTTCTCGGCCAGGCGCCGGCCGCGGACCTGGCGATCGCAGCGAAGCAGTGGGATCCGTCCCGGATCCCCCGCGCGCGAACGCTCAGCGCGCCCGCGGCTGCATGATCACGGTCGCCAGCGAGCCGAGGACCAGCGCCAGGGCACCGAACTCCGCTGCGCCGGGTCGCTCGCCGAGGAAGAACATGCCCGAGAAGACGCCGACCACCGGGATCATCAGCATGCTGAGGGAAAACGTCGTCACCGACACGGTGGTCGCGAGCTTGATCCAGGCCCAGTGCGCCCAGGCGAAGGCGAGCACCACGTTGTAGGCCACGGCGAGCGCCGGCCAGCGCTCCACGCGCGCCAGTGCGCCGAGATCGTCCAGGAACAGCGCCCCGGCGTAGATGGGGATCCCCCCGATCAGCATGATCCATGCGGTGTAGGCGGCAACCGGCGCACGCACCGGGAATTTCTTCTGCAGCAGCGTGCCCACGGCCCAGGTCAGCGCAGCCGCGAGCACGAGCAGCGAGCCGAGCGGCGCGCGCTGGAGATTCGCGATCTCGTCCCAGAGCAACAGCGCCATGCCGCCCATGCCCAGGCCGAGCCCGAGAAGCTTGCGCCGGTCCATGCGCTCGCCGAGCAGCCAGACCGAGAGCGGAATCGCCCACGCCGGCATCGTGTAGGCGAGGATCGCCGCGCGGCCCGACGGAATCAGCCGCACGCCGAACGCGATGAGCAGGTTCCACGCGGTAATCGTGAATAGCGCAATCACCACGAGCCGGCGCCACTCGCTGCGCGGAATGGTCAGTGGCTGGCGGGAAATCCGCAGGAAAGCGAACAGCAGCCCGGACCCGGCCGCAAGGCACAGCGTGCGGAACGTGAACGGTGCGACTTCGGACAGCGCGACCTTCATCGCCGTCCAGTTGAATCCCCAGACCAGCGTCAGCCCGGCAAGAATCCACCAGAGCCCCCGCGGCAGGTGCTCCTGCGGCGCGGCCCTCATCGGTCGTCGAGCTGCTCCCGGAGCGCCGCGGCGTGCGCTTCCGGGTACACCATGCCGAATTTCTCGCCGAGCAGCAGCTGGAGATACGCGACGTCCGAATTGTGCAGCTGCGGATGCAAGTAGAAGCGCGGCAGCAGGCGCGCGGTCAGCCAATGCCGGCCGTGGCGCTCCCGCTCGGCGTCGGGGAACAGCGTCAGGTTGAAGCTCCAGAACCCGAGCCGCGCGTAGGCGGCACACAGGCGCGAGAGGCTCCGCGCGAAGGCCTCGAGATCGTCGTCGTTGCAGTCGCTCAGCGTGTGCCGCCCGGCAATGCGCGCCTCGGCGTCACCCAGCATGCCCACGGGACAGAACGGCACCGACCACGCGACGCGGCCGTCCCGCAGGACGCCGCGCGCATCGGCGCCCGCGCTCTCCGCGAGGGCCTGCGCGTAGGGCATGCCGTGGCGCTCGAGAAAGTGCGCCTCGGCGTCGAGCTCCCGGCGCAGCGCGTTGCCCGGGGCATCGGTGACGATCACCTGCATGTGCGGGTGCACCTGCGAGGCGCCGGAGGGCGGCATGTAGTTCCAGGTGACGATGCCGAATGCCTGCCCGCCCGCCACCGAGGGCGCGGCGCCGACGATGAAATCGCGCGCCAGGCGAAGCGCGTCGCCGATCATCGCCGCCGGCAGCGCATCCATCGGCACGAAATGCGCCCGCGACAGGGCGATGATTGCCGACACGTCGTCGTACGGAAAGAGGTTTGGGAACAGCAGCGCTTCGCCGCGCTGCGCCCGGCCGCCGGCGAGCAGCGCCTCCGGGAAGCGGGGCGTGACCTCGGCGACGCGCTCCGGACAGAACGGGCACGTCGCGCGCGTGTCCTCGGCGAGCGCCGACAGCTCCGGCAGGCGGCGTGCCGGAAACGCGAAATGGCAGATGCGCGCCGTCTCCCCCGTCAGCGGATCCTCGCGCACTTCGCTCTCGATCTCGACCAGCGCGAATGCCTTGCGCGGATCGTGCAGGCTGGCGCGCTTCTTGACGATGCGGAAGGCGATCGGCGACTGCGCCTCGTCACGCCGCGCTGCGCGGCATCGCGCGCCGTGGCCCTCGACGGCGTCGAGCAGCGCCGCGACGCCCTCCCCCGTGGCCGCCACGGTCTTGAGCACGGGCGGAAGCGGCGCCCCGCCGGGATCCGCCCGCCGCAGCGCGAGCATGCCGAGCAGCTCGCGCTCGGTGCGGCCGGCGTCCGGCAGATCCGCCTTGTTGACGACGAAAATGTCGGCGATCTCGAGGACACCCGCCTTGATCGCCTGGACGTCGTCGCCCAGTCCGGGCGGACAGACCACCAGTTTGGTGTCCGCCAGCGACGCGATCGCCACCTCGGACTGGCCGGCGCCCACGGTCTCCACGATCACGGCGTCGAAACCCGCGGCATCCAGCACGTCGACGACCTGGCGCGTCGTGCGCGACAGGCCGCCGAGATGCCCGCGCGCCGCGAGGGAGCGGATGAACACACGCTCATCGGTCTGATGTTCCGCCATGCGGATGCGGTCCCCGAGCACGGCGCCGCCGCTGATCGGGCTCGACGGATCCACGGCGACGACCGCCACGCGGCGGCCGCGGCCGAGCATTTCGCGCAGCAACGCGTTCACCAGCGTGGACTTGCCCGCGCCCGGCGGGCCGGTCACGCCGACGACGTGGGCCCGGCCGAGCCGCCCGGCGATGGCCGCGCGCACGGCGGCTGCCTCCGGCGTCTGGTTCTCGACGGCGGAAATGGCACGCGCAATCGCGCGCCGCTCCCCGGCGGCGATCCGCATCGCCCACTTGGCCGCGTCGCTCACGTCACACGATCGTCAGGGGTTGCCCGAAGCCGAGTTCGCGACGCAGCGCCGCGCACACTTCGCCGTGCGTCGCGCCTGCCTCGACGGCGCTCACGACGGCGGCGAACAGGTTCGCGCTGCCCTGCGCCGCGCGCGCGAGCTCGCCGAGCGCTTCGTTCACGGCGGACTTCGAGCGCCGTGCCTTGAACCGGGCCAGCCGCTCGCGCTGCGCGGCGATGCGCGCCCGGTCGGGATACTCGAGCGGACGCACGCGGCCCGCGGCTTCGTCCTCGCGATAGGCATTCACGCCGACCACGCACTGCCGGCCGCTCTCCACCGCGTCCTGGAAGCGCCGCGCGGACTCGCCGATCATGTGCTGGACGAGCCCCTGCTCGACCGCCGCGTACATGCCGCCCGCGGCGTCGACGCGCGCGATCAGCGCCCCGATGCGCTGCTCCATCTCGTCGGTGAGCGCCTCCACGTAATACGAGCCCCCCAGGGGGTCGATGACGTCGACGAGATGCGCCTCCTCGCGGAGGATGTTCTGCGTGGCGACCGCAACGCGCGCCGCCTCGGCGGTCGGCGTGGACAGCACCTCGTCGTAGCTGTCGGTGTGCAGCGACTGCAAGCCGCCGAAAATGCCCGCGATCGCCTGCGTCGTGACGCGCGCGATGTTGTTGAGCGGCTGCTGCCGCGTCAGGTCGACGCCCGAGGTCTGCCCGTGGAACTTGAAGCGCCAGGCCTTCGGATCCTTGGCGCCGAAGCGTTCGCGCGCGATCTTCGCCCAGATGCGGCGGCCGGCGCGGAACTTGGCGATCTCCTC
>DKBI01000087.1 GCA_002451175.1 Betaproteobacteria bacterium UBA6904 | reverse complement strand
CGCGCGTCGAGCAGCGCGCCGTGCAGGGTGCGATGCGCGTTGCTGACGAGGTAGCGCTCGCAAAGCGCGTCGAGGGAGTTGCGCTTGCCGGGATGCAGCTCCCGCGCCAGGGCGAGCGTGTCCACCACGGCGGCGGCGTGATCGAGGACCTTGCCCATCCCCAGCCGCGCGAGCTCGAGGTCGAGGAACTCGACGTCGAACGCGGCGTTGTGGATCACCAGTTCGGCGCCGCGCACGTAGTCGACGAATTCCGCCGCGACCTCCGCGAAGCGCGGCTTGTCGCTGAGGAATTCGCGCGTCAGTCCGTGGATCTTCGCCGCGCCCTCCTCCACCTCGCGCTCGGGGTTGACGTAGCGGTGGAACGTCTGCTCGGTGACGCTGCGCCCGACGACTTCGACGCAGCCGATCTCGATGATGCGGTCGCCGAGCCGCGCGTTGAGGCCCGTCGTCTCGGTGTCGAGCACGATCTGGCGGGCGGCCATGTCGCTCACGCCCCCCCGCGGCGCCCGGGCGCGCGCGCCCGAACCGTCGCCGCGCAGGCGCACGTGCTCATGCCGCGCCCTGCATCTCGTCGATCGCCCGGTTGGCGAGCGCGTCCGCGCGCTCGTTGCCTTCGTGCCCCGCATGCCCGCGCACCCAGTGCCATTCGACCTCGTGGTCCTGCGCGAGCGCATCCAGGCGCTGCCAGAGGTCTACGTTCTTCACCGGGGTCTTGCCGGCCGTGCGCCAGCCGCGCCGCTTCCAATCCTTGATCCACTCCGAGATGCCTTTCTGCACGTACTGCGAGTCGGTGTAGACGCGCACGGCGCAACGCCGGCGCAGCGATTCGAGCGCGCGGATCACGGCCGTGAGCTCCATGCGGTTGTTGGTCGTCGCGGGCTCGCCGCCGTAGAGTTCCCGCTCCCGGGGTCCCAGGCGCATCAGGACGCCCCAGCCGCCGGGGCCGGGATTGCCGCGGCAGGCGCCGTCCGCATAGACCTCGACCGTGCCCTCAGTCATGCCGATGCTTCGCCGACCCGTTGCTGTGCGAGACCACGGCCACCGCGCGCCGCCGCGCCCGCTCGCGGCGCCACGCCGGCGTCATCAGCCGCATGCCGTGAACGCGCTTGACCGCGCGCACCACGTACACGCCGCCCAGGTGCGGCCACCACCGGCTGCCCGCGCTCTCCAGGAAGCGCAGGCGCGCCATCCACTCGGCGCGCGTGGCCGGCGGCGCGTAGCAACCGAAGCGGCCGCCATTCAGCTCGAAGCCGAGCAGCCCCAGCCATTCCCGCAGCTTGAGCAGACCGACGAATTGCGCATCCCACGGCGCGCCCGCGCCGCGCGGCGCGAAGATTCGCCGGATTCGCCACAGCGACAGCGAATTGAAGCCGGAGATCACGACCTGCCCCTCGGGCCGCAGCACGCGCTCCGCTTCGCGCAGCACCTGGTCGGCATGGCCGTGGTACTCGAGCACGTGCGGCAGCGCGAGCAGGTCGATGCTCTGGCTGGCGAGCGGCAGCTGCAGCGGATCCGCGACGACCGCTGCGCCCGGCTCCAGCGCCACGGCGCAGCGGTACGGAATGCGGTTGCCGCGCAGGAAATCGATGCCCGGCAGCCCCGCCTGCACGGCGCGGAATCCGAACACGTCCTCGGTCGCGAGGTCGTATTGCGCGAGTTCCCAGTCGAGCACGTAGCGGCCCTGCGCCGTGCCGAACCATTCGGCGAGGGTGCGGCGGCCACCGTTATACTTGTGCGCGCTATCCGCGACGAAAGATTGCCGATCCATGCCGAGCATCGTGCCTGTTGCAGCGTTTCAGGACAACTACATCTGGGTCGTGCATGACGGCCGCAGCGCGGCGGTCGTCGATCCCGGCGACGCCGCGCCGGTCGAGACCTTCCTCGCGCGCCACGGCCTTGCGCTCTGCGCGATTCTCGCCACGCACCATCATCCCGATCACGTCGGCGGCATCGCGCGGCTCGTCGAGCAGCATCGCGTGCCGGTGTTCGGGCCCCGCGCGGAACCGATTCCGGCGCTGACGCAGGCCGTCGGCGAGGGCGACACGGCAGCGATCGCCGCGCTCGGCATCGAGTTCTCGGTGCTCGAAATCCCCGGGCATACGCGTGCGCACATCGCCTATTATCGCCCGGGCACCCTGTTCTGTGGCGACACGCTGTTCGCCGGTGGCTGCGGCCGCATCTTCGAAGGCACGCCCGAGCAGATGTTCGCCTCGCTGCAGAAGCTGGCCGCGCTGCCCGACGACACCCAGGTCTACTGCGCGCACGAGTACACGCTGGCCAACCTGCGGTTCGCGCGCGCCGTCGAGCCGGAGAACGCCGCGCTGCAGGCGCGCGAGGCGCGCGAGCGGGCGCGGCGCGCCGAAGCGCAGCCGACGGTTCCCTCGGCGCTCGGCGCGGAGCGCGCAACCAACCCGTTTCTCCGCTGCGGCGAGCCGGCCGTGATGGCCGCGGCGAGCGCGCGTCTCGGCGCGCCGCTCAGCGACCCGGTCCGCGTGTTCGCCGCGATTCGCGAGTGGAAGAACCGCTTCTGATGCGCGCGTTCGGATGACGCGCGCCCGGCTGACCGCGCGGTGCCTTGCCGGCGCTGCGCTGGCCATGCTCGCGGCCTGCGCCACGCCGCCGGCGCCTTCGGCCGCGCCGGCCCCGTCCGCGCCCGTCACGCCGGTGCTCGAACCGGCGGCCGCTGCCGGCGCCCCGAAGGCGTCCGCGAGCGCCGCGGCCCCCGCCGCCGAGACGGCAAAGCTCCTGCCGTTCGAGGGCGAGCGGCGCGAAGTGCGCGAGCCGCTGCGCGGCATCCCGAGCGTGGACCGCACCGCGCAGCACGACGATCTCTGGCTGAGGATGCGCGACGGCTTCGCCATGCCGAACCTCGACTCGCCCCTCGTCGCCGACAAGGTCGCGTGGTATGCCGCCCGGCCCGATTACCTCGCGCGCATGTTCGAGCGCAGCCGCCGCTACCTCTACCACATCGTCGAGGAGCTCGAGCGCCGCGGCATGCCGACGGAACTCGCGCTGCTGCCGATGGTGGAGAGTTCGTTCAACCCGATGGCCTATTCCCGCGCCCACGCCTCGGGCCTGTGGCAATTCATCCCGCCCACCGGCAAGCGCTACAGCCTGCCGCAGAACTGGTGGTACGACGCGCGGCGCGACATCGTCGCCTCGACCACCGCGGCGCTCGACTACCTGAGCGACCTCTACGAGATGCACGGCGACTGGCAGCTCGCGCTCGCCTCGTACAACTGGGGCGAGCATGCCGTCGCGCGGGCCATCGAGAAGAACCGCGCGGCCGGGCTGCCCACCGAGTACGCGCAGCTCACCATGCCCGCGGAGACGCGCCAGTACGTGCCCAAGCTGCAGGCGCTGAAAAACATCATCGCCAATCCGGAGCCCTTCGGCATCCGGCTCGAGCCCATTCCCAACCAGCCCTACTTCGCAACGATCACGAAGACCCGCGACATCGACCTGCGACTCGCGGCGAAGCTGGCGGAAATGCCGGTCGAGGAATTCGTCGCGCTCAATCCGGGATTCAACCGGCCATTGATCCCGGTGTCCGTCAACTCGCGCATCGTCCTGCCCGCCGACCGCGTGGAGATCTTCCACGCCAACCTGCTCAAGTACGACGACAAGGCGCTCGTCTCCTGGCAGACGTACGAGCCGAAGAAGGGCGATACGCTGGCGGGCATCGCCAGGAAGTTCGGGCTGCCGCAGGAGCGCCTGCGCGAGGTCAACGGCATCAGCGCGCGCAGCCGGAGCCTGCCGTCGCTCCTGGTCGTACCGCTCAACGGCTCGGCCGATCCCGGCAAGCTGCCGATCATGTACGCGCCACCGATCGCCGTGGCGTCCACGCGCCGCATCACGCACACGGTCAAGCGGGGCGAGACCCTGTCGACGATTGCGGCGCGCTATGGCGTCAGCGTCGACGACCTGAAGCGCTGGAACCCGATCGGACGCTTGAGCCCCGGCCAGACGCTGAAGATCGAGGCGCGCTCGGGGGGCGGCACGCGTTCCGCCGCAAAGCCGGTCCGGAAAACGACCAAGGGCACGAAGAGGAAANNGTCATGGGTCGCCGGTTTCGCCAGATCGGACTTTGCCTGCTCCTGAGCATCCCCGCCTGGCCGGCGCTGGCGCTCGACCCGGTGCTGATGTTCCTGTTGAGCGTCGCCAAGGAAGCCATCGTTTACGCGGCCAAGCAGAAGCCCGACTTCCCAGCGCCGGTCCCGGTCCCGACGCCGCCCGACGTGACGCGCTATCCAGGCACCGCCGTCGAGCCCGAGGCGCTCAAACGGCTCATCGACGAGTGCTTCGGCTACCTGTCGCCATCGCAGCGCGGCGAGGTCTTCGATTCGCTCCATGCCACGCTGATGGACCCCAAGAACGCTGCCGTTCGCGCCTCGATGATCGACTATTTCGTCTCGCGCGCGCTCGCCGTGCGCGAGGCGCAACACCGCCTCGCGCAANNGAGCTGGGCAGCAAGCTGCTCGCCGCGATCGATCCGCGCTGAGGCGCCTGTCGGCACGATGTCATAGCAGTCCGTGGGCGCGCGCCCGCCCCCTTATAATTCGACCCCCCACGCGGAGAACATCGGATGGGCATGCTTTCGGGACGCCGCTTCTTGATGACCGGCCTGTTGTCCAACCGGTCGATTGCCTACGGCATCGCCCGCGCGGCGCGCCGGGAAGGGGCGGAGCTCGCCTTCACCTACGTCGGCGACCGGTTCCGCGACCGCGTCGCGGACATGGCGCGGGAATGCGGCTCCGACATCGTCCTGCCGTGCGATGTGACGAGCGACGC
>DKBI01000123.1:7854-43685 GCA_002451175.1 Betaproteobacteria bacterium UBA6904 | reverse complement strand
TTCGGGGTCGAGCTGCCGGAAATCCGGGCCGTGCTCGTCAACGTGCATACCGCCGTCATCGGACTCCGGCCGCGGCTCGACCTGGCGATGCTGGGCGAAGGCACGCGCGCCGCCAACCTCTACGAAGCCCGCACCCACACGCGCCACGTGTGGTTCGACGGCGGGTTCCAGTTGACGCCGGTGTACCAGCGCGAGCGGCTGCCGATGGGCGCGCGCTTCGACGGCCCCGCGGTCATCGAGCAGCTGGATTGCACGACCGTGCTCGAGCCCGGCAACGCGGCNNCCGCCGTAGAGGTAGTGGCTCGGCTGGCCGAAGGAATTCTCGAACCGCGAATATCCGCCCAGCCAGCGGTCGCTGCGCTGCCACTCCAGGCCGATCAGCCAGGAGTACGGCACGTGATCCTTGCTCTTGTGGAAGTGGATCACGTCCGGCGAGCCCTGGATCATGATCACGTCGTCCGCCATGAAGACGCCCGCGCGAGCACTCGCCTGAAAGCCGGCGGCGGTCGCCGCGAACAGCGCCATCGTGATCACGCGTGCGGCGCGTGACGGACGCGCTTGCGCGCCGAGATTTTGCGTCATGGGGTGGCTGCAATCCTGTTGAGGGCCGCGATTATAGCCGAAGGGTTCGGCCTGCGCGCGGCGCCGCCGCCCGCACCCCGCTACTTCAGCGCGAAATCGACTCTCGCCGGCCCGCCCTTGTCCTTGATGT
This sequence comes from Betaproteobacteria bacterium UBA6904, assembly GCA_002451175.1. Taxonomy (GTDB): domain Bacteria; phylum Pseudomonadota; class Gammaproteobacteria; order Burkholderiales; family SG8-39; genus 2-02-FULL-66-14. Next base: position 42,973 of record DKBI01000123.1, on the reverse strand, counting down.
CGTCCGTCGTCAGCCTGGGGGCCACGATGAAGATGCGTTCCGCCGGCACCTTGCCCTCGCCCGTCAGCCATTCCTTCGCCGCCTGCGCGCGCGCATTGGCGAGCAGCCGCAGCCCATCTTCGTCGACCGGCGTGTTGGCCAGCAGCAGCGACTCCATCTCCGCAGCGGGCAAGTCCTTGGTCAGACCGACCGCGTTGCGCGGCTTGGCGAATTTCGCCTCGCCGTAGGCACCCTTCAGGAACTTCTCGTATTCCGCCGCCTCGACCTTGACGGCATCGGCGGAGGCCGGTGTCTCCCCGGCGCGCCGCAGCGCGTTGAACTTCTGCGCACGCACTGCCCGCTCCAGCGCGACACGCTTCAAGCCTTCACGGTCCGTCGCCGGATCCGCGCGGCCCGCCACATCGAGCCGCAATCCGGGGCGCTCGGTCAGCGCCTTGGCGAGGTTCTGCAGTTTGCCCGGCGCACCCTCGCCCAGCGTTGCGAGGCCCGGCGCGAACTCGAGGTAGGCCATTTCCTCGCCGCCGCCGAACAGCGAGCCGATCAGCGCGAAGGGCGCCGTGATCGCCTTCACGATCAGGTTGACGATGACTTTGACGATGATGCCCCCGAGGCTGAACTGCGGGTCGTCGAGCGAACCCGAGATCGGCAGATTGATGTCGATCACCCCGTTGCGATCCTTGAGCAGCGCGACCGCCAGGGTCACCGGCAGCTGCGTCGCGGTGGGACTCTCGACTTTCTCGCCGAAGGTCAGCTGATCGAGATAGATGTTGTTCTCGGCGGCCAGCTTGCGGTTCTCGAGGTGGTACTTGACGTTCATGGACAGCTTGCCGCGCGCAATGCCATAACCCGCGTACTTCACCGCGTAGGGCGACAGCGGCGGCAACTCGACGTCCCGGGCGCTTGCCTTCAGGTCCAGAAACAAGTCCTTGGCGAGCGGATTGACGCTGCCGAGAACCTCCACCGGCGCGGCGTTGTCGATCTTGCCGCGCAGTTCCACGTTGCCCGCCTTGTCCGCGTGCATTTCCGTGACCAGGCCGGCGACGCCGGTCAGATTCGCGCTGTAATTCGGCTTGATGAAGAAGTCGCTGAGATTCACGTTGCCGCCCTGCAGCGTGATCTTGCCGATGCGAATCTCCGGTTTGGGCGCCTTGGCGGGCTCCGGGGATGACGCGGCGGCCGGTGGTGGTTCGGTTCCGGCCGGTCCCGGCGTGCCTGCTTTTCNNGACAGAATGACCCGCGCGTAGAAGTCCGCCAGCGCGATCTCGTCGAGCGAGACCTTCAGCGGATCGAGGGCGACGTCGATCGCGCCGAGCGACAACGCCTTCCACTTCAGCAGATCCTGCGCCAGCCGCCGGTCCACCGATGCGAAGTCGGTGACGCTCAGATCGCCCTTGTAGGCCGCGCGCAGCGTTCCGTTGGCCGATAGCGCGAACGACGCCCTGCCATTCGCGGAAAGCGCCCCCGACGTGATGTCGATGTTCAGGCGGTCGCCGAGATATCGCTGCGCCGGCACGACGCCGAGGGTCTTCGCGGTGATGTTCAAGTCGCCCGCCGGCGGATCAAGGCTCAGCGGCCCGCTGAGCGCCACCGATCCCGTCTTGTTGACGGTCGCCTTCAGGCTCAACGATCCGCGTTGCCCCGGTGTCGTGGAAAACTTCCGCGCCTTCACCTGGATCGCCGACAGCTCGTGCGTCAGCGGCGCACCGACCGCGCGATCCTCCAGCGCGAGCGAGCCCTGATCCAGGGACAGCTCGCCGAGATCCACGCGCCACGCGGTTGCGGCGGAGCCCGCCTTGGACGGCGTCGCATCGCGCGTGCCCCCGGTCCGGGCGGGCGCGAGTATCTGCGCAACGTCGATCGAGCCGTCCTTCTCGCGGCGCAAGCGTGCCGCCAGGTCGCGCACGGCAATCTTCCCGAGATCGAGCGATCGACCTTCCAGGTCGGCTGCCGCGCCCTCGACCGCCAGCGATCCCAGGCGCACGAAAGGTTGCCGCTCGCCCGGCAGGCGGGCGCGCAGGTTCTTCAGCCGAACGCCGCCCTCGGTCAGCTTCACGCGGCGGTCCTTCAGCGTCGCATCGAAAGACCACTGCCCAGAAACCTCCGCGTCCAGCCGCCCGTCGTCCAGCGTCATCTGCACGACGCGTCCGATGTAGGGTTGGTAGCGCTTGAGCTGAATGCCTGCAACCTCGACCCGGCCATTGCCGGTCGGCGGAAACGCCGTCGAACGGACACCGGCCTTGACGGTCTCGCCGGCCGCCGTACGCACCGCAAGCCTCCACTCCGCCTCCTTGCCCGGCGCGCTGTCGAGACCGGTGACGTCGAGTTGCAGTTCCTCGGCGACCGTCTCGAACGTCGGCGCGATCGCCTCGTCCGTGAAGCGGATCCTGCCCGCATTCAGCGCGAGTTTCTCGATCTGGATGGGCACCACGGCCGCCGCGCCCGCCTCTGCCTGCGCCGTCCTGCGTTGCGCGCGCCATTCGGCGAGCGCATTCCCGGCGCGCTGCAGATTGAACATTCCCGTCTTGTCGCGCCGCAGGTGCACGTCGGCGCCGTCCAGCACGACGCTCTGCAGCGCGACCCGCGGCAGCAGCGGCTCCAGCTCGGCCACTTCGACGGCAAGCCGCTTCCACGCGAGCATCGGCCGGTCCTGGAGGTCGACGAGGGCCAGGTCCCGCAACGCCGCGCCGCCACGCAGCAGAACCTGTGGTGCCTTCCCAGGTGCCTGCTGGAACTGCAGCGCGAGGCGCGCATCGAGCAGCGCGGCGCGCAGCTTGGCGCGCGGCTCGAACGGCAGGTAGGTGACGAGCCGCGTCAGATCGAAGCCATCGAGATGCAGATTGACCGAGGCGAGATGCGTGTCGGCGAACGGCAGCGTATCGCCCTGCACCCCGAGGGCCGAGCCGTTCAGCTTCGCCGACAGCTCCGGCAGCACGCGGACCTCCCGGTGCGCGGCCAGGCTGGAGACGAAGGGGATGCCCAGCCGCAGCTCGGTCAGCGCGTGCCTGGCATCCTCCGCGCGATCGTCGAAATCCACGCTCCCGTCGAGGACTTGGATGTTGAACAGGGCAAAGGCCGGCGTCGGGCCGTCCCCCGCGGGCCGCGCCAGAAATTCGTCGAGCAGATCCTGGAAGTTGTAGCTGCCGTCGGCATTGCGCACGATGCGCAGCCGCGGCCCCGACAGCCGGAGCTCGTCGACGACGGGCGCCAGCCGGAAAAGCGAAGTCCATGCGACGTTGACGTAAAGCTCGTCGAAGGCAGCGAACGATGCCTCGCCCTCGCGTTCGCGTACGTTGAATCCGCGCAGCGCAACCGAAGGCGTGAACGGATTGACGCGTACCGCATCGACCGTGACGCGGCGGTGCAGGAATTGCGACAGCCCCGCCTCCAGCTTCGACTTGGCGATCGGCGGGACGACGAAGAATCCCGCGATGGCGAACACCGCGACGAGGGCCGCGAGCCACCCGAGAATGCGGCGCGTGCGCGGCGCGCCGGCGATTGCGCCGGCGCGCGAAGCGAGCGATTTTCGGGCGTCCGTCATGAGCCGTCCGTCGCCCAGAGGGCTGCTGGACCCTGCCGCACCCCGTTCAGTTCAGATCGTCGTTCTTGTAGTACTTCGTGCCCTTCGCGGTCATCTCGAGCGCGAGGCCGGTATCGGTGAGCTGGTACAGCCAGACGCCCGGCGACACCGAAACCGCGCCTTCGAAGGCTCCCCCCTGCGCGCCGGACTTCGCGGCGGCCGTTGCCTGAGCCCCCGCCTCCCAGCCCGAATTGACGAAGTCGTTGAGCCCCTTCTCCGTCTCGAAGATCCACACCGCGCGGAACTTCTTGACGCCAAAGCCCAGTCCTGCCTGCACCTCGACCATCTTCATGAACGTCGCCTTCTTGGTCTTCTGGTTGACGGCCACCCCCTGGCCGGTGCCCGACCCCAGCAGGAAGATCTTCATGCCGAAATTGCTGAAGGTCGCGTAGCCTGCCGCATCCTGGATCGCCCGGCGCGCGCCCGGCTGCACCTTGTAGAGCTGATCGAGCGTCTGGCGCGACGCCTTGCGCACTTCCGCGCGCGCTTTCTCCTTGTCCTGCGCGGACATCTCCGCCACGGCCGGCGCGACCCAGGCCCAGCCCAGCAGGCCGCACATCAACCCCGCAAACCCTCTGGCAAAACCGTTCATTTGAATCTCCTAGGTAATCGTCCGAAGCCGGTCAAATTACGCCATCCCGCCTGCGGATGCGTTGCGAAAAGTCGGCGCCCGCGTCTGCCGCGCGCGCCCGGGCATTGACGTGCGCCTGGCGCTGCAGCTCGGTGAACGCGAGACCACGCGATTCCAGGCGCCCCTGCTCGTACAGGTACTCGGGCACGTAGCCGCTCGCCAGAATCTTCCAGCTGAACGGGACGGTCTCCTGGTTGACTTGCGCGTTCAGCCAGATGGTCGTCGTACAGTTGGTCGTCAACGCATTGTAAAACGCCGGGGTCGTGCGCAGCGCGTTGATTTGTCGCAGGTACTCGACGAACAGCCGGCGCGCATTGGCGGGGTTGCCGCTCAGGCGGTAGACGTAGACCTCTTCGGGCGGATCCTTGCGGTAGTTGGTCCGCAGCCGGATCACATCGCGCTCGTCGGCAACGACGTAGAACAGCTCGTACTGCCGGAAGAATCCCTTGACGGTCGAATACCCCTCGCCCTTCTCCTTGCGTGCCTCGATCGAGACCGCCAGGTGCTCGCCGTCCGAAAACGCGAAACTCAAGAAGACGTGCGCAATCGCCGGGCCCATCCAGTACACGGCGACGAGGTCGATGCCCTCCAGCCGGCGCAGGTCGTAGCGCCGGTCGTAGTAGGCGGGGGTGTAGTCCGTCTCGCTGCGGTAGTCGAAATTGCGGATGTTGTGCAGCGTGACGACGTCGCCGTCCACCTCGCCGTACGGCAGCACGGCGACGTCGGGTTGCCAGTCGCGCGCATTGGAAGGTTCCAGGGCGCTCCACCAGACGAGCAGGCCGGCAAANNGTGGCCAGCGTGGCGATCGCCACGCACGCGGCAAGGATTCCGCGCAGGATATCGCCGTGAGGCCCCGCAAACAGCAGCGCGAGCGCGCCCCAACCGCCTGCCAACGTCGTCGACAGACCCAGGAGCAGCTTGCCGGTGAGCACCGCGCGTCGATTCGTCACGCCGGAATCATCCCCTGCCCAGGGTCGCCTCGGGACAACCCCGCGCAACGCCTCGGCCAGACGCGAATTGCGTTACTTCTCCGGGGATACCTTGCTCCAGCCAGCGTCCGGGTTGTAGGCCGTGATCCTGCGCGCCACCGCATCGGTGGCGGACCCGAGATCCTTCTGGTGCACGACGCCGTCCTGATTGACGATGAAGGTCATCACGCCGGTATCCGCATATTTCGCCGGCCACGCGATGAGCGCGAACCCCTCGGTCATGCGCCCGCCCTTGAGATAGCTGCGCGCGCCGCCGGGCGCGTCCTTGCCCTGGGCCGTAAGGATCCGGTACCGGTAGCCGTGGTACGGCTCGCCGCGCTGCGCGTCGGCGAATGCCGGCCCGAGCGGGCTTTCGGGCGCGCCGGGGGCAGCGGCCCAGTACAATCCGTCGCGCTTGCCGGGCGACGACAAGGCACGCATCGCGTACGCCTTGACGCCGTCTCCGTCCCAATCCTTCGCCTTGTACTCCTCCTGCGCATCGGTGTAGGCGAGCACGACCTGGATCGCCGCGAGTTCGTTCCGGCCGATGCGGCGTATGCCCAGTTCCCGAGGCGCCTGGCGGGTGTCGAATCGCCAGCCATTCGTCGTCTTCACGATCGGCAGCGGCAGCGTCCAGCCATCCCGGCCGACGCTCAGGCGCGCCTGGTCGCTGCCTTCCGCAACGATGGCATGCGACTGCGACCAGGCCTGAAGAAAGCGGAACACGTCCTCGCCATCGACGGTCCCCACCGGAAGGTACTTTCGATAGTCCGCGCCAAGCGTCGCCTGCAGGGCGTCACGATCGCTGCGCGCGATGGCATCCACCAGCGCGTCGGCCGCCGCCTCGGGGCTCGGATACGCCTTCTGCGCATGCGCCCCAGTCGCCACGGCGAGCGACAGGCCGAGTGCGGCGATTCTGAAAACCTGCACGATATTCGTCATGTTCGTACGCTCCGTCTCAGCGCCTGCGCGCACCGCCACCACCACCTGCACGACCGCCCCCGGGCGATCGCTGCGGCGCCGCCCGGCCGCCGCCACGCTGTGCCGCCGACCCGGCGCTGCGGTCACGCTGCAGGTGGGAACTGCTCGCTGCGCCGCGATTGATCTCGGCCCGCGCTTTCGGACTGTCCGCACCGCGAAGCACATTCTCACGGCTTGCCGCCTGATGCGCTGGCCGCGCCGCGTCGCGGCTCATTTGCTGCGGACGGGCGCCCTCGCGGCTCATCTGCTGCGCACGGTCCCTTGCCGAACCGCTTCCTGCGCCGACACCGCGGTTCTGCAGTGTCTGCGCCGCGCGATCGCGGCTCGCGTCGCGGGAAACATCCCGGCCGCGGTATTGCTCGCGACTCCCGGCCTGGTACTTCCGCTCGAGGTTCTGCCGCGTTGCGTTCCCGCCGCGGTATGGCGTGTTGCCGCGGCGTGCGACGTTGTGGTTCCAATTGGCGCTGGTGTGGTTGATGTCGAGCCGGCGGTTGACGTTGATGTTGTTGTACCGGTTGACGTTGATGTTGACGCTGCCGCGCCCCCAGTGGCAGCCGCCCCACAGGGCATTGTGCACGCCGATCGCCACGCCCCAAGCGATGCCCGTCGCCACGGCGCGCGAGAACCAGTACCCCGGCGGCGGCGGATAGTAATACGGTGGGTACGCAGCGTAGGGCCACGGTCCGTACACGTAAACCGGGTTGTACGCCGGCACGTAGACCACCGTGGGCTGGGCCGGCTCGATGACGATCACCTGCGGCGGCGGCGAAGACTGCCGCACCACGGTCGTCGTCGGCGCCGGGGCCGGCTCCGCGGCTTGCGTCGCGACCTTGATCTGCTCGTTCGACTTGAGGTTGCCGGCCTGCTGCGCGCGCAATCGCAGGCGCTGGACCGCATTCATCACGTCCTCGGGCTGGGCGAGGAACGCATCGCCCATGTTGCGCACCCAGTCGGGCTTGTCGCCCAGCGTGATCAACACTTCCGGGAAGGCGACCAGCGACGCGACCGAGGGATCCCAGGGCTCGTTCTCCACCATCTTGACCGCCTCGTCGCCCTTGGTGTCCGGATGCGCCTTCGACCAGCGTGCGGCGGCCGCAAAGTCGTCCGGATAGGTCGTCGCCATGAACAGTTGCGCGAGCAGCGCGTCCGGATACAGCGCGACCTGCGCCGTCATCTGTTCGAGTTGCTCGTTGCTGAAGGGTTTCGCGTCCTGCGCCTGCGACACCGGCGCGAACAGCAAGGGCAGGAGCAGCAGTCCACGCAATAGTCCCGATGCCGCAGCAATCCATCTCATTTCGCGTTCTCCATGCGAAGCGTTTTCGCCAGCCCGAAGGAAGGCCGGATTCTAGCAACCAAATTGCAGGCAATCTGCCGACGACCGCCAGTTTTCCGGGCCGCCCATGCACCCCGCGGGAGCGGAGAAAAGCGCGATCCCGCAGGCAGCGAGGTCACGGCGTCGTGGCGACTCTGCCGGCGGCCGCTCCCGCTGCGGCGGCAGCCTCCGCCGAAGTCCCCGGCGGCACGGTCACCATCACGCGCCGCTCCGCGAACTTGATGCCTTCCTCCGCGAAGGCCTTGATGATGCGCGCGTAGGCTTCCCGGCGAATGGTGTAGGCCGTGCCTCCGGCGGGCCGCGCCATGAATTTCGCCCGCACGATGAGGGCGCTGTCGTCCGTCGCGGCCACCCCCTGCGACTTGAGCGGCTCGATGAGATCCTTGCCGAGTTCCGGATCCGCGGCCAGCGCCTGGCCGATCTTCTTCATGATCTGCTTCACCTTCTTCAGATCGGTGTCGAAGGCGAGCCGGAATTCCATCTTCATGATCATCCAGTCGCGGCTGGTGTTGCGCAGGCGCTTGATCTCCCCGTAGGGCAGCACGTTGAGCGGCCCGCGGTGGTGGCGCAGGACCACCGCGCGGACGCCGATCTTCTCGACGATGCCTTTTGCGTCGCCCACCTCGATGTATTCGCCCAGCCGGAACGCGTCGTCCATGAGGAAGAACGCGCCCGAAACGATGTCGCGCACCAGCGTCTGCGAACCGAATCCGATCGCCACGCCGACCACGCTCGCTCCGGCCAGCAGCGGAACGATGTTGATCCCCAGCGCGGCGAGAATGCTGAGCACGGCCATCACCACGATCGTCGCCAGCAGCGTGGCGCGCAGCAGCGGGAGCAGCGTGCGCAATCGTGACACGGGCGCCTTGTGCTCCGCGGAGAACGTCTCCTCCGCGATGCGCCGGTCGATGGCCGTGCGTGCCACCTCCCACAGAACCCACGCCAGCAGCGTCGTGATCGCAATGCCGAACAGAGCGCTCGCGATCCGCCCGCCGAGGCTGCGCTCGGCGAGTGCGAAGAGGTTCAGATCCCAGAGCGCCGCAAGGCTCACGAACCCCAGCACCAGCACGACGATGTGAATCGCCCGCCGCAGCACCGGCTCGAAACCGTCCGTGCGCGGAGCGGCCGGATCGGTTGTACCAACGTCTCCGCGGCCCATGAGCGCGGCGAGAACCCGGCACAGCCACATGTCCGCGAGCGGCAGCACGAGCAGCAGCACGACGCTCAGGATCGCGGCGCTGCCGCCCTGCTCCACGCCGCCGCGCAACACGTCATAGACGCGCAGCACGTAGATGGCCACCAGATAGGCCGCTGCCAGGAAGGGCCAGAGATCGGCCAGCAGGCGCCGAAGCGCGCCTGCGGCGCCTTCGCCACGGATCAGTCGCGCCACGTCCTCACGGACCTTCCAGAGCGTGTCGAGCAGCAGCGCAAGAAAGATCGCGCTACCCACCATGCCGAGCAGCACTTGGGGTTCCAGTGGCGCGCCGAAGCGGGCCAAGAATACGTTGGCGACCCGCAGCAGCGCATAGAGCGCTGCCAATCGGACCACGCCCCAATAAATTACCGCCGCCGCCCGGTCGTCGAACGGCAGCAGCCGTGACGCGGCGGACTTCGGCTCGAGCAGCAAGCGGACCACCAGGGCCAGCAGCCGAACGCCCAGAATGGCCGAGAACAGGACGACGACGATGAATCGCGTCGGCTCGTGCCCCTGCCAGCGCGCCAGAAACAACGCCACGCCGCCTGCCGCAAACGCCGCCAGATGCCCGACCCCGAGAGCCGCGCGGAACAGCACCTGCACCGTGCGCCCGCCCAAACCTTCCGCGGGCCGCGCCTCGAAGCGCTCCACGGCGCGCCGCGTCGCGAAGCGGAACGCCCACTCCGCGAGCGCGCTGCACGCAAGCATGACCAGGAACCATGCCGCGATCAGCCAGAGGACCGACGGATCCCTCGGCTCGGACATGCGGACCGCGACCTGCTCGAGCACGTCGGGGAAGTCGGCGCCCGACGCCCACACCGCGGCGCCGCGCTCGCGCAGATGCGCAAAGGCCTCGCTGGCGCCCTGCGCCATGCCCGTCATGTCGTCTGCAGGCTTCGCCGGTTTCGGCGCGGCGGCGCGGTCGAGCTGCTCGATGAGCAACCGGCGCACCTCGGTGTCGTCCAGACGCGAGACCAGTTCGCGGATCGCCTCGCGCGTCAGAGGTTCCGGGAGGGCACTCGCCGCGGCTGCGGACTGGGAGGGCTTCTCTTTGGCCAGCGCCGGCCCGCTGGCCAGCCACAGACACGCCACGCAGGCGATCAGCAACCGCAGAACGGAACCGGCGTTCATGCGCACGGCGCGCTGACCTTACTTCAGGTCGCCGTCCACCGTGTAGACCGTCCCGCCCCAGCTCGCCTGAACCGCGAAGCCGCTCTCGGGGATCTGGTACACGTCGATGGTCGGATTGAACGAGCGCACCGCCCCGCCTTTGCCGGCGCTGTAGGTGGCACTCACGTCGCCGCCCGTGCCGCCGACCGCGACGAACTGCTCCATCGCGCCCTTGCTCTTGAACACGAAGACCTGGTAGACGCGCTGTTTGCCGACGCCGGGCCCCGTGCCCGCGCGCGTGCTGAGCATGTACGTGGCCTTCTTCGTCGCGTTGTCGAACATCACGCCCTTGCCCTTCTGCCCCACGAAGACCAGCGCGTAGATGGAAGTGATGTCGAAGACTGCGTACCCGGCGGCCTCTTCCACCGCCTTGCGCGCCTCGGGCTCGATGGCATAGAGCTTCTGCAGGGCATCCTCGGCCAGCTGGCGGCGCGCTTTGCGCTCGGCCTCCTTTTCCTCTGCCGTCATTTTCGGCGGCTCGGACTTTTCCGTCGACTTGAGCGACTGGGCCGATGCGTTCGAGCCGATCGGCGCCAGGGTCGCGGCAGCCGCAAAGAGCAACGACAACAGGATCTCGCGCCACCTGGCGGGTCGGAACGTCATGCCAGCGCCTGGGGTCACGGGATTGCGTTCGTATCGTGCGGGCATGATGGCGTTACTGCGCCAGAGGCACTTCGCCCGCGATCTCGAATTTCACGATCGCGCGGACCTTGTTCTCGATCTGCAGGTAGCGCGCGACCTTGCGTCCCGGGAGAACCTTGGCCAGCTTGGGCTGGAACGATTTCTTCAGCTTGAGCTCGGCTTCCTCCACGGCAAAGGATTCGTTCAGCAGCCGGGTCGCCTTGTCGTCGGTCAAGGTGTTCGCGTTGTACTCCTTGGCGTACGCGACAATCGTCGTCGCGAGCCTGTCGTTGATCTTGTGCAGTTCCTTCTGGTAGGCCTCGTAGAGCGGCCAGAAGCCCTTCGCCTCGGCCTCGGTCAGGTCGAGGTTCGCTGCGACGACGAGCTTCTTGTCGGCCTTGAGTTTTTCACGCAGGATTTCCATATTGTCCGCCGGCTTCGCGCCTCCGGCGGGCGCCTGGGCGAACGCGGGCATGGCGAGCAGGGCGGCGACCAGGAGCAGGACGCTTCGAACTGAATGCATGGGGATCTTTCAAAGTGGTGTGGGGGATGTTCGCGGCCAGCCGTCGCCCCAAACGTGAAGGCGGCAAGCGGCAGGGCGGAATTGTAGGGGATTTCAAGAGAGCCGGCACGTAGGCGCCGGGAAGTGTCAAGGGCTGCGCTGCCGGCCCGATTCGCGCGATCGCCTGCCGCAGCGGCCTCAGTGGTAGTACTTGAACGCCAACCCGAACCGTTCCAGCTCCGTCCTTTCGGGCTGCTGGTCCTTCTGGAAAGCAAAATAAGGCTCGACGCGCCAGGTCTTGGACAAGGCAACCTCCGCACCCACCTGGAACAGACGCCGGTTCCATTGATCGAAGCGGGTGTCGTAGAAGATCTCGGCCTGCGCATAGGGCACGGTCACATAGCCTGCCACCGTGAATTCCTTCTCGATCCCCAGGCGGTAGCGGAAGCGCCGGGAGGAAGCGCCGTCGAGGTCCCGCAGTTCCGCGCGCAACCGACTCACCAGCCACGCGCTGTTCGACAGCACCGCCCGGCCCGTCGCCTCGAGCAGCAAGCGCTTCTCGCTGTAACCGTTCCTGAGGTCGATGCCCTCGTTGATGCCCGCCAACGCCAGCCCCGCCCTCACCCAGAGGTAGCGATCCCGGCTCCAATCCGCATTACGCAGTTCGGGCCGGAAAACCGGCGCCAGCGTGAGATCGAGGTTCACGGAGATCTCGCCATCCGTAACGCTTTCCGTCAGGTTCTGACCCACACCGGCCGTGATCACCGCGCGCGCATCCTTGGACAACTGGTAGTAGGCGTTGAGTTCCGGCGCCAGTTCCCGCTGCCGCTCCTGCGCGTCCGCCATCGCGGTGTAGCCGATCAGGGCGCACCACAGCCCACTCGCGATTCCGACGATGCGGCCTCGACGCATTACCCTGCCTCCCGCGTCCGGGGCTGTGGCCCGCGAGCGTCCTGCAGCCACGCCTGAAGTGCCTGCCGAAGACCGAAGAACATGCGCGCGTGCCCGAGAACCGCCCCGAGCGGCGATCGCTCGATCAACTTGAGCAGGTCGGGATTGATCCCGGCGAGCCACAGCGACACGCCTCGCGCGCGCAGATTTTCCTCGGCCTCGGTCAGCATGACGAGCGCAGTGTATTCGATGTCCGGGATCGCGCTGCACTCGAGCACGATGACGCGCGGCTGCGCCGCCTCCATCAAGGCGCGCATCTTGTCCGCCACGTTGGCCGCGTTGGCGAAGGTCAGCCGCCCTTCGGTGCGCAGCATCAGCAGTCCTGCAAACGTCTCGTCGCCGGCATGCTCTCCTGCGCGGCGAAAGACGTCCTTCGCGCGGTTCCAGGCCACCGCGTAAACCGGCGGATGATTCGCCTGGTAGAGCAGCGTCAGCACGGAAATCGCGACCGCGATCAGGATGCCTTCGAGCGTGCCGACCAGGACGACCCCGGCGAGCGTCGCAATCGCCCAGGCGAGCTCGTCCCTGCGCACGCGCGCGATTGCCCGGAATTCCTGCGGCTTGATCATCGAGAGCGATGCCACCACGATCAGCGCGCCAAGCGCCGCCTGCGGCAGCAGCGCGATGGCTGGCGCAAGGAACAGCAGCGTGACGAGCACTGCGGCCGCGCCCACCCACTGCGCCATCTGGCTGCGCACGCCCGCCTGCTCCGCCACCGCCGTCTGGGAGGCACCGCCGCCCGCCGGGAGGCCGCCCGCGAACGACGACGCCACGCTGGCCGCGCCGACCGCAAGCAGTTCACGGTTGGCATCGACTGGGGGATCGTTGCGCCCGCAGAATGTCCTGGCGGAAGCGACCGACTCGGTGAACGACATCAACGCAATGCCGAGCGCCGCCGGCCACAGCATTTCAGCCAGCGCGAGATCCGGGAGCGTGAGCGCGGGCAGCCCCGTGGGAACGGCGCCTACGGAGCGCACGCCAAGATTTTCCAGCCCGAGCACGGCCGCGGCAGCGATGCTCAGCGCCACCCAGGCCAGCGGCGCCGACAGTCGTGGAAAGGCGCGCGGCAGGGCGAGCAGCACCAAGGCGCCCACCGCGGCCACCAGTACCGTCGCGCCATGCGCATGCGTCACGGCGAAGGGAACTTCCATCAAGACGCCCAGGGGCGACGGGCTCTCGAAATGCACGCCGAGGACCGACTTGAGCTGACCGATGACGATGACCACCCCCACGCCCGCCTCGAAGCCGACCAGCACGGGCTTGGAGATGAAATTGGCCAGGAACCCGAGCCGCAGCAGGCGCGCCGCGACCAGCACGACGCCGGTCATCAGCGCGAGCGTCGCCGCGATCGCGGCGGGATCGGCATCGGGCCTGCGCGCCGAGAACGCGACGACCTCGGCCGCCGTCAGCATGGCGATCGCGCTGGTCGTCGTGACGCTCAAGGGTCGCGAACTGCCCAGCAGGGGATAGACCAGCATCGCCGCCAGCGCCGTGTACAGCCCGGCCTCCACCGGCAAACCGGCGATCGCCGCGTAGGCCATGGCCTTCGGAATCACCACGGCCGCGGTCGTCAGACCCGCGACGAAGTCGGCACGCCACCAATCGCGGCGATAGCCGCGCAGCCAGCGTGCAACGCGCAGATTCACTTCCGGCCGAGCGAGGCCAGCCGGTTGACCAGCCCGCGCAGAATCAGGTACGGAACCAGCGCCAGGAGAAACGCCGTGAGGAGCGCCTCGCCGGGATACACAAAGCGCTGCACGATGATCTGGTACACGACGTCGAGCACCAGAGCCAGCACGTAGATCTTGCCGACGTCCTTCCACCCGTCGCGAAGCATGTCCGCGCGGTGAACCGGGTCCGTGAACAGCGTCCAGGCATACGGCGGCTTGCCGGTCCGCGCGTCCTTCAGTCCCGACAGGGTCGCGAAGATCGCCGCCATCACCGGCTGCAGCACGAGCCGGAACTTCATCGGTCCGCTGATGCGATCCACCAGGTTCTCCGCGATGCGCATCCAGATCTCTTCCATGTCACAGTCCTCCGCCGAGCGGGATCAAGAGCAAGCCGTAAGCGACGCCGCCCGCGAAAAACGCGGGGAAGCGTCCGTCCTTGTCCTTGGGCAGTTCCATGATGAGACTGTTCATGATCACGCTGCCCGAGACGAACGCGACGAGCAGCGCGAGAACGCCGCCCGGCAGCGCAACGAACTGTCCGGCGCCCCACCCCAGCAGGCACATGGCCGCCAGCAGGAATCGGCCCATCCGTTCGTACGCCGCGCCATGCTCCTCGCGGAGAGCGTGATCGAGCGCGAGGAAGTGCGCGGCGACCGCGACCGCGTACAACGCCACCGCGGCGACACTGCCCTCGAGACTGTGGACCAGCAGGTAGGCCATCAAACCGACATAGGCCGCAAAGCTGCCCAGGTGCAGCCGGAAGGCCGCGCCCCCCTCCGGGTCGCCAACGCGTTCGTCGAGGCGCCCACGCAGATGGTCCAGCCCGTAGAACACCAGGAACCCGACCAGCGACAGAAAATAGATGGCCATGCCCTCGAAGCGCAACGGCATCGACGCGGACTCCACCAGCGAGCGGCGCGCCTCGTGCAGTTCCGGCATGACGTGCACGAACACGTAGGCCGCCGCCATGCCGCCACAGAACGAAATCGCCGTGCGCCGGTCGCGGAACACCGGGCGCAACGGGTGCACGCGCCCGCCGAACACGAACGTCGACGCGAACAGCACGGCGGCCGCCCCCGTTTCGAGCAACGGCGCGGCGTCCGCTGCGGCCGTCAAAAAATCCTCATGATGATGCTGAAGAACAGCGTCATGCCCGTGACGGACATGATCAGCGCCATGACGAATGGCGGGCGCGCGAGCCGAATCTCGCGAAACTGCCGCAACTCCCGCAGCGTCTGCCAGTACTCGATCGTTCCCATGATGATGGCGACGGTCCCCATGCCGGCGAGAAACAGCCCCACGTTGCGGGGCGTATCCGACTTGGGCAGGATGCCGCCGCCCTGCTGGAAAGCCTGCAGCACCTTGTAGATCGTGAATCCGAAGCTCAGCATGGACAGCGAGGTGCGCAACCACGCCATCAGCGTGCGGTCCGCAGCCATCAGCGTGCGCGCCGCGGCCATTGCGGTTCGGTCGGCAGCCAGCTCGTCGCTGGTCTTGCCTGCTGCCTGGACGGGCTCGCCGACCATCCACGCGAGGAACGAGGACCGCGCCCGGGTCAGGATGCCGCGCTTTTCCGGCCCGGAGGTTCGGCTTTCGCCTTCGCTCGCCTGGGCTCCCGAAGCACCGCCCTCATGCATCCCCGCCATGGCCCGATGACCTCAAGTCGGAAATAGGAACGTGACCGTGAAGAACAGCCCCCAGTCCGGTCCCCCGGGGGGGCGATCCACGTACGTGCGCACGCCCCCGGAAAAGCTGACCGGCTGCGCGCCGAACTTCATCAGCTGGCTCACGCTCAGGTTGATGGGCACGGTCCATTGCTTGCCTTTCCAGTCGTACGTGGATTCGGTATTCACGCCGAAACTGGTGGCGCTCTTCGTGGTGAAGGAGACAAACGGCTGAAGGAACGTCATGTTGAGGTCCGCGCGGCTGTCATTGCCGCCGAATGACCAGATGTGGTTGGCGAGCGCCCCATACGTCCAGCCGTTCCGCTGCTTGAGCACCACGAACGTCGGACCCGCTCCCCATTTCTCGGCGCCGACCCGGTCGTTCGTCGCACTCGGCAGGTACAGCACCGGGCCCACGCCCCAGATCCATCCGCCGGCGGTCGGCGCCTTGGGCGAGAAGAAGAAACTCTGCGTGATGTCGCCCAGGCCGGACTCGCGCGACCCGCCCGCAACGGGCGACTGTGCGCTGACATAGGGAACGATCGTCCGCGAGATCAGGTTCCAGTCCTTGCTGATATCGAACGGCACCACCGGCTGCACCAGCAACGTCGAGCGGTCCGCCCCGGCCGGACCGATGCCCGTGTCCCAGTTGAGCTTGATCGGCACGCTGATCAGGCTGGCCACCGGATTGGCAAGCTTCTTCGCGAGTTCCTCGGCGTCACCCTGCGCAAAAACCGACCCGATACTGCCCGCGCAGGCCAGCGCGAGCGCGCCTCGCACCCAGCGTTTGTTCGTCATTTGCGTTGCTCCTCTCTGTAGTGGCGTGGCCCGAGCTTCGCGACGACCCCCGTACCGCCGTCCCGCCCTCGAAATTTTATCCGATATCGGTTTCCTGCGTGCGCAGGCTTATCCGCCCTCCCAGCGTGCGCTACCATGCGCCCCGGGGCACAGGACGCCGGGCCTCTGTACTGCGCGCAATTCACCGCCGGCGTTCGCAACCGTAACGACCTGGAGAACCTGGCATGCTCAACCGTACACGAACGGATCGGCGATGGACGGTCGCCGCTTTCATCATCGCCTTTGCGGCCTGCCCTGCAGCGGCACAGCAGTCGCCCGCGGGCGCGCGGGTCAGCACGAGCCAGCCCGGCAAGGCGGCCGTGGTAGCGACCGTGAAGGCGTCCGCGGTGGTATCTGCGATCGACCCCAAGACCCGCGCGTTCACGCTGCGCGCCGCGGACGGGCAAAGCGTAGACCTGGTTGCTGGCGACGAGGTGAAGAACTTCGCACAGGTCCGCGTGGGCGACGAAGTCGTCGTGGAATACGTGCGCGCAGTCACCCTCGAGCTGCGCAAAGGCAGCGGCATTCGCGAGCGCACTGAGCGTTCGGACGCGGCACGCACCGACCCCGGGGCGAGGCCGGGCGCCGCCNNGTGAAGAAGGGCGACCAGGTCGAGGTGGATTACGTCGAAGCATTGGCCATCACGGTGCAACCCGCTCCCAAGAAGAGCGGTAAACCGAAATAGGCGCGGCCGCGACGAGCGGTCTGGCAGCGATCCAACCGGTTGCAAGGAGAACCAAGATGAATATCCGAAACAGCGCGCGCGCCTTTGGCATTTGCGTCGGCATCGCCGTCGCCGGCGCAACCCATGCGCAGGCCAAGCCCGTCATTTACCCGGCCAAGGGCCAGAGTGCGCAGCAGCAGCAGAAAGATGACGGGGAGTGCTACGTCTGGGCCAAGAACAACACGGGTGTCGATCCCGCGGCACTCTCGGCAGCGCCCCCGCCGCCGACGGGACCCGCAGTCGGGGGCGGGGAACGGGTGCGCGGCGCGGTCGGCGGTGCGGTGGTCGGCGGCATCGTGGACGGAAGCAGCGGTGCGCGCACTGGCGCTGCCGTGGGCGTCGTTGCGGGCGGCGCGAAGGCGCGCCAGAATCAGCGCGCCCAGCAGCAGGCCGCCCAGTCCCAGTCGCAGGGCGCGCTGGACACCTTCAACCGCGCGTATGGCGCTTGCATGGAGGGACGCGGTTACACCGTGAAGTAGTCTTTTTGCGCCGCCCGGTGCGCGAGCCGTACATGCGACGCCAGTCGGTCCTATTGCCGACCACGCGGGTTCGCGCGCCGCGCGCCCCGATTGCCCGCCTTTCGACCGGGAGTTGATTNNCTGCCGCTCGTGCTCGCCACCGGCCTCGGCATCGCCTTCCTGTCGTATCAGCGCAGCAGCGCCATGGTGGAGACAGCCACCAACGAGTTGTTCCGGAGGGTTGCCCAGCAAACCAACGCCGAACTGCAGATCCTGCTCTCGCCCCAGGGCATCGCAGCCGGCCTGCTGGATGCGCAGCGCATCGCGGGCGCCGAGTCCCTGCCGGACCGGCTGCGCGCCCTACAGACGTTTCGCGATGCGCTGAGCCAGACTCCGGCGATCACGTCGTTCTTCATCGGGTATGCCAGCGGCGATTTCTTTCTCGTGCGCCGCGCATGGGACGAGCAGGACCGCCGCGTGCTGGGCGCGCCGCCGCAGACGGCGTATGTGGTGCAGAGCGTGGAGCGCCGCGCCGACGGATCGGTGTCGGCGCAACACCTCTTCTTCGACGACAAACTGAGGCGGTTGGGCGCGGCCGAGCGATCGGATCTCGCCGCTTTCGATCCGCGACGGAGAGGCTGGTACACGCAGGCACTCGGCGCCGATCAGATCATCCGCACGCCCGCCTATCGCTTCGCGACCACGGGTCGCGTCGGCATCACGCTCGCGCGTCGTGTGGAGGGCACCGGCACCGTCGTCGGCGCGGATATGCGCCTGGAGACGCTCGGCGACCTCCTGCGCCGCAACAAGCAGACGCCGAATGCACAGCTGGCGATCGTCGGACCCGAAGGGCGCGTGGCGGCCTACGAAAACATGGAGAAAGTTCTCGGCGCGGGGCTGGGCCAAAGCGCGGCCGTCGCCGGCGCGCGACTCCAGGAATTCGACGTCCCGGCCCTCGCGGCGCTGGGCAGGCAATGGCCGGATCTCGGCAAGGCCATTCCGCCCGACGAGGCCGTCGCGCTCGTGCAGTTCGAGGTCGACGGCTCGCATTGGCACGGGGCGATCGCCAAGGTGGCCTACATGCACGGAGCGACGGCGCACCTGGTGCTCGCCGTCTCGGAGGACGAGATTCTCGCCGAGGCACGCAAAGCGCTGCGCGATGCGGTGCTTTCCACCTTCGGGATCCTCCTGCTCGTCACCCCGATCGTCCTGCTGGTGTCGCGCATCGTGGCCCGCGCGCTGCGCCGCCTGGTGGGCGAGGCGCAGGCCATCCAGCGTTTCGAGTTTTCGCAGCCGATCGCGGTCACCTCGATCGTCAAGGAAATCGACGACGTCGCGCGCACCATGGACGGCATGAAGCGCACGATTCGCCGCTTTCTCGACATCTCCACGGCGGTCGCCGCGGAGGATGATTTCGAGCGGCTGCTGCGGCGCTTGCTCGACGAGTCGATCGCGACCACGCGCGCGCGCGGCGGGGCGATCTGGCTGCCCGGGCAGGACGCGCAGCGCTTCGAAGCGGCGGCCGCGCGTAGCGTCGGCGGCGCGGACATCGCTGCCCGCCTGCCGAGCGTGCCGGCCGAGCAGCTGCGGGCCATCGCCGGCGACCCGTCGCGCGGCGTGCAGCCCCGCACCGGGGTCGCGACGCGGGACGCGCACGCGACGCCGTTCGATCAGGCGCTGTGCGCCGCGCTAGACGTCCCCTCGCTGCCCTACGTCGCCCTGCCGCTCGCCAACCGCAGCCACGAATTGCTGGGCGTCATGGTGCTCTGGCTGGACGAGCCGCCGGATGCCGCGCTGGTCGCGTTCATCGCCGCGCTGTCGGGCACCGCCGCGGTCTCGCTCGAGACGCGCGACCTGATCCGGGCGCAGAAGGCGCTGTTCGAGGCGTTCATCCGGCTGATTGCCGGCGCGATCGACGCGAAGAGCCCGTACACCGGCGGCCACTGCGAGCGCGTTCCCGAGCTCACCAAGCTGCTGGCCCGCGCGGCCTGCGACAGCGCGGACGCGCCGTTCCGCGATTTCTCGCTGACCGCGCAGGACTGGGAGACGGTGCACATCGCGTCGTGGCTGCACGACTGCGGCAAGGTGACCACGCCCGAGTACGTCGTCGACAAGGCGACGAAGCTGGAGACGATCTACGACCGCATCCACGAGATCCGCATGCGCGTCGAAGTGCTCAAGCGCGACGCGGAGATCGACTACTGGCGCAAGGTCGCCGGGGGCGCCGACGCCGCGGCGCTGCGCGGGGCGCTCGATGCCGAGCTCGCGCAGCTCGACGACGACTTCCGCTTCATCGCGCAATGCAACGAGGGCGGCGAGTTCATGGCCCCGGAGCGCATCGAACGCCTGCGGCGCATCGGCGCGCGCACCTGGCAGCGCACGCTGGACGACCGCGTCGGCATCTCGCAGGAGGAGCGCCGGCGCAAGGCCGGCACGCCGGAGGCTGCCCTGCCCGCCCGCGAGACGCTGCTCGCCGACCGGCCCGAGCACGTCTTTCCGCGCGAGGCGCACGCGCGCATCGCCGAGGACAATCCGTGGGGCTTCCGCATCCCGGTGCCGGAGCACCTCTACAACCGCGGCGAGCTGTACAACCTGTCCATCGGGCGCGGCACGCTGACCGAAGAGGAGCGCTACAAGATCAACGAGCACATCGTGCAGACCATCATCATGCTGTCGGCGCTGCCGTTTCCGCGCCACCTCCGCCAGGTGCCGGAGATCGCGGGCGGCCACCACGAGAAGATGGACGGCACCGGCTACCCGCGGCGCCTCACCGGCGCCGGGATGAGCGCGCTGGCGCGCATGATGGCGATCGCCGATGTCTTCGAGGCGCTCACGGCGGCGGACCGGCCCTACAAGAAGGGCAAGACGCTGTCCGCGGCGCTGGGCATCATGGCGGCCATGACCAAGGATCGGCATCTCGATCCCGATCTGTTCCGGCTGTTCGTCAGCGCCGGCGTCTATCGCCGCTACGCCGAGCAGTTCCTGAGCCCCGAGCAGGTGGACGCCGTGGACGAGTCGCAGGTGCTGGCGCGCGCTGCCTAGCCGGTAGAATTCAGGTCCGACCCTGCCCGCTGATTGCGCATCGACATGAACCGCTTTGGCCTGCTGCTCACCCTGACCGAACCACGTCCCGAGCAGGAGACCGAGTTCAACGCCTGGTACGACACCGAGCACATCGTCGAGCGCCTGTCGATTCCCGGGTTCCTCTCCGCGCGCCGCTGGGTCGCGGACGTCGAGCCGGGCGAAGGCAAGTATCTCGCCACCTACGAACTGGTGTCTCCGGACGTGCTGCGGTCGGACGCGTACCGGGAGCGCTTCGCGAATCCGACCGCCTGGACGCAGCGCAGCCTCGGCAGCACGGTCGTCTTTCGCCGCTGGGCGTGCGAGCAGATCCATCCCGGCGAGGCGCTGCCGAGCATGCTCTCGCATGCGCTCTTCGTCGCCATCGGCGACGTCCCCGCCGAGCACGAGGACGCGTTCAACCGCTGGTACGACGAAGAGCACCTGCCGCTGCTGTCGCAGGTTCCCGGCGTCCTGCGCGCGCGGCGCTTCTTCGACCCGAGCGGCACGCCGCGCTACGTGGCGCTCTACGATCTCGCCGACGACTCGGTTCCCCGGCATCCGGACTGGCAGG
Source organism: Betaproteobacteria bacterium UBA6904 (assembly GCA_002451175.1). Taxonomy (GTDB): domain Bacteria; phylum Pseudomonadota; class Gammaproteobacteria; order Burkholderiales; family SG8-39; genus 2-02-FULL-66-14. The sequence continues at coordinate 22,057 of DKBI01000123.1, read as the reverse complement.
CGGCGCTCCGCACGGACTGGGCGCGCAAGATCGGCAAGCTGACGCGCGACGGCGAGTGGCTGCTGCGGGTCTATCGGAGCTACACGCCGGCGCGCTGAATCGGCGGAACATGCTCGATCCCATCACGCTGGCGGTCATTCAGAACGGGTTGCAGCAGGTCTGCAACGAGATGGATCTCGCCTTCTGCCGCGCGGCCTTCTCGCCCGTGATTTCCGAGGGCATGGACCGCTCGGACGGCATCTATGCGCGTGACGACGGCGCGCTGATTGCGCAGGGCGAGCTGGGCCTGCCGGTATTCGTCGGCACGATGCAGTTCTCCACCCGCAACGTGATCGAGCAGGTGCGCGCGAAGGGCTGGACGCTGGAGCCGGGCGACCTGTTCATCGTCAACGACCCCTACCTGGGCGGCACGCACCTGATGGACGTGCGCTTCGTCAAACCGTATTTCTACCGCGGCAAGCTCTGGTGCTGGCTCGCCAACACGGGCCACTGGCCGGATCTCGGCGGCATGGTGCCGGGCGGCTTCTCGGCGAACGCGACGGAAGTCGAGCAGGAGGGCCTGCGGCTGCCGCCGGTGAAGCTGTACAAGAAGGGCGTGATGGACGAGGAAATCCTCGCCATCATCCTGTCCAACATCCGCATCGCCGATCAGCGCATCGGCGACATCAAGGCGCAGGCGGCGGCGCTCGCGATCGGCGAGAAGCGGCTCACCGTCCTGCTCGATCGCTACGGCGCCGAAACGGTCGAAGGCGCGATCGCCGAGTTGCGGGCGCGCGCGGCGCGCCAGATGCGCGCGCGGATCGCGCGCATTCCGCAAGGCACCTACCACGGGCATTCCATCGTGGACTCGGACGGCGTCGTCAACGAGCCGCTGCACATCCGGCTCCGAGTCACGCGCACGCCGGGCGGCGAGCTGGAATTCGATTTCAGCGGCTCCTCGCCGCCGTGCCGCGGCCCGATGAACTCGGTGATCGCGACGACCTTTTCGTCCGTGTACCTGGCGGTGAAGCACGTCTTTCCGGAGGTGCCGATCAACGCGGGCACCTTCGAGCCGCTGAGGATTCGCGAACCCGAGGGCACGTTCCTCTACGCGAAGTACCCGCGGCCGGTGTCGGGGTGCGCGGCGGAGGTCAGCCAGCGCATCGCCGAGGCCGTCTTCAACGCCCTCACGCAGGCGATCCCCGACGATCTGTTCGCCGCGCCCGCCGGGACCTCGGGGAACCTCGCGATCGGCGGGCACGACCCGAAGCGCGACCGCTCCTACGTGATGTACCTGTTCACGGGCGGCGGCTACGGCGGCAGCGCGCTCTCGGACGGCATCTCGAACGGCTGCTCGACGATCGGCATCTCCAAGATGCCGCCGATCGAGGTGATGGAACAGTATTACCCGATCCTGTTCGACGAATTCGCGATCCACGAGGGTTCCGGCGGCGCGGGCGAGCAGCGCGGCGGGTTCGGCGTCAATTACGCCATCCGCATCCGCCGCGGCGAGGCGCGCGCCTCGATGGTGATGGATCACGGGCGCACGGGCCCCCTCGGCGCGCTGGGCGGCCAGGACGGGGGCGTCAACCGCGTCGCCATCGAGCAGGCGGGCAGCCTCTACCACCCGCCGCATCTGTCCAAGGACCAGGACATCGCGATGCAGGCGGGCGACGTCATCCGCGTTTCGACGCCAGGCGGCGGGGGCTACGGCGATCCGCTCAAGCGGGACCCGGACCGAATCGCGCGCGACCTGGCGCGCGGCTACTACACGCGCGAGCAGGCCGGCGACCAATTCGGCGTGCTCGTGACGCCCGACGGCCGCGTCACGCGCGGCGCTTGATCACCGACACGCTCTTCTGGCTCGCCGCGGTCCCGGGCGTGCTGCTGTTCGGCATATCCAAGGGCGGCTTCGCAGGCGGTTTCGGTATCGTCACCGTTCCGCTCATGGCGCTCGCCGTGCCGCCCGCGCAGGCGGCCGCGATCATGCTGCCGATCCTGCTCTGCATGGACGTGGGCGCAGTCTGGGCGTATCGCAGGCACTGGAGCCGAGAGTTGATCCGCGTCCTGCTCCCGGCGGGGCTGCTCGGCACGGCCGTCGGCACGCTGGCCTTTCGCCAGCTGAGCAGCGACGGCGTGCGGCTGCTGCTCGGCGTAATCGCCATCGGCTTCGTCGTGTATCGCAGCCTGCGGCGCGAGTCGGCTGCGCTGCCGGCACCGCCTTCGACGATCAAGGGCGCGTTCTGGGCGACCCTGTCCGGATTCACGAGCTTCATCGCGCACTCCGGCGGGCCGCCGATCAGCGTCTACCTGCTGCCGCTGCGCCTGGCGCCGAGCGTGCTGGTCGGCACGGTCGCCGTGATGTTCGCGGCGCTCAACTGGTCCAAGGTGCTGCCCTACGCCTGGCTCGGACTGTTCAGCACGCAGAATCTGCTCACCTCGCTCGCNNACGCCGCGCGCCAGTTCCATGACGACCGACGCCACCGATTCGACGCGCGCGAACTCCGGAATTCCGGGGTCGGGATGACGGCAGATGGACAGCAGGCCGTCGGATTCGTCGCGCAGCAGATCTTTGAGATCCCCCACGCCAAGCCTCGCCCGCGAGCTCGCACGATGCTGCGCACGCGCCAGCCGAGGTGCCGAGGACAGGCTCGGCGGCGGTGCGCATTCCTGTGCGCGACCGTCGGGCGCAATGAAGTGATTCGTGTGGCAGAGCGTGCCCGACGCCGGCCGGATGCAGTCCATGCCACCCGGCGAAAGTTCGAAGCTCGCCGCATGGCCCCCGGCATCCGCGCACAGGATGTTGGAAGACGCGCCGAAACGCAGCGTCCGCAACAACCGCTCCGCCTCGGCGACGCTGCCGCAACCCAGCAGGCGCCGCAGCAGCACGTGCGTGGGAACGCCGGGCGCGGCACCATCGTCGAGCGAGCGCAGAATGTTGAGGCAGACGCCCAGGCCCGCGGCATTGCAGCCGATCTTGGCGAGCATGCCGGCCTCGGTCAGCGTCATGAATCCCCCGCCGTCCGGATCGCGCGCTCGCAGGATGACCAACGCTTCGCGCTGCGATCCCAGCCAGTCCCAGTTCTGCGCGAGCAGCGTCTCGCCCGACCCGCTGCGCTCGGGGAGCACGGCGATCGCNNGGAACGAAGGCGGCAGGATCTCCGTGCGCACGTTGAGCGCCAGGATTTCGTCCACGCCGCGACCGGCGCCCTCCGCGATGCCTTCGATTTCTTCCAGCAGTAGCGCGTCGAACCCGCCGATGGCCTCGCGGTAGGTCGCGCCGAGGCGCCGGGCATCGCGCCAGTCGATGCCGCAGTGGCCGAAGAGCGCACGATAGTTCGCCACCGAGCGCTCGACGCGCGCCTGCGCCAGCCGGCCGTGCATCCGCCCTCTCTCGAACGGGCCGCCCTGCAGGTCGATGACCGGAAACCGCATCATGCTCCCAGTCTAATCCTAGCCGCCCAGCGCGCGCAGCGCCGTTTCGCTGCGCAACGTGAGGATGGTCGCGCCGCACGCGGCGAGCAAGGGAACGAGAAAGAGCACCAGGCTGACGAGCAGCCGCGTGCGGGGTTCCGGCGCGACCCGGTACCGCGAATACGCGGCCAGCAGCGCCAGCACCATCAGCACCCAGCAGAAGAATTCGAGCGCGATGCGGCTCCAGGGCTTGTGCAGCAGGACGCCGATGCCGCCGGCGAGCCCCAGGATCCAGATTCCGAATAGCACGGCGTCGTCGATCACGCGCCGGGCAAGTTCCCGCCGCGGGCCCTCGCCCGAGAAATGCACGCCGATCACGAGCCACGCGCCGAGCAGGAGCGCCGTGCCGCTGCACAGCGTGAACAGCCAGCCGATGACGGGAAGCGGCAGGAGATCCATGCGGACGCGCGCCCTAGCTCAGGCGCAACACGCCGTCCNNGGCGCAAACGAACGCACGTGCATCGCGCAATCGCCCATCGCGGCCGCACCGAAGATCGTGATCCCCGTGATGCCGAGTTCATCGCTCAGCGCAGCCACCCGGCCGAGATCCGGCACGCAGGCGTCCACCGCGGCACTGTCCGCAAGCTCCGCCACGAGCCACTTCGGTCCGACATCCACGAGGCGCGGCGCATCCGCAATCCGCGCCTGCAGCGCGCCGGCCGCCTCCGCCGATCGATCCGGCGCGATCGGAGACAGCGTTGCGCGCGGCGCCGTCAGCCAGAGCCGATCGCCTTCGGCGCGCAAGTCGATGATGCCCGCGCCGCACTCCTGTCGCAGCCGGCCGTCCGTCGGTTTCACGATACCGGCCTCGAGCACGGCGTGCGCGCTGCCGAGGGTCGGATGACCCGCGAAGGGCAGCTCGGCGCGGGGCGTGAAGATGCGCAACCGGTAGTCGGCCTCGGGCACGCTGGGCGAGAGCACGAAGGTCGTCTCGGAGAGATTGGTCCACGCGGCGATGCGCTGCATGCTGTCCGCATCGAGACCGTCGCCGTCGAGGACCACGGCGACCGGGTTGCCGCGAAACGGTCTCGGCGTGAAAACGTCCACCTGCTTGAAGCGAAGCTGCATCGTGCGCTCGTGTCGGCCCGGATGCCCGGGCGCGGAATCATAACCCGGGCTTTGATACGATCCGGCCATGCTTCCCGATCTGCGTGCGCTGGTTCGCCCGGGTGACGGCATCGTCGTCGGCCAGGCCTGCGCCGAGCCGCAGACGCTCGTGGAGGCGCTCGTCGAGCAGCGCGCGGCGCTCAGCGGCGCGAAGGTCTTTCTCGGCATCAACTACGCGGGCATCGTCCGCCCGGAGCATGCGGACCACCTGCGCCTGAGCGCATATTGCGGAGCCGGCCACAACCGGGCGCTGGCCGATGCCGGCGTGCTCGACATCCATCCGCACCCCTACTCCCGCCTCGGTCCGCTCATCCGCGCGGGCGCGATCCGCGCCGACGTGGTGATGGTCCAGACGAGCCCGCCGAATGCGCGGGGCGAGTATTCGCTGGGGCTGGCCGCGGACTATCTGGTGCCGGCACTCGAAGTCTGCCGCACGGTGATCGCGGAAGTGAACGATCAGGTGCCCTGGACGCACAGCGAGCGCCTGCTGAAGGCCGCGGACATCGCGCTCGCCGTGCGCACGTCGCGCACGCCAGCCCCCTACCCAGCCGACACGGCCGGCGACGTCGAGCGCGCCATCGCGCGGCATTGCGCGGAATTCATCGGCGACGGCGCGACGCTGGAGTTCGGCCTCGGCGCGCTCCCGGACGCCGTGCTGCTCGGTCTCGGCAGTCGCCGCGGCCTGCGTGTGCACTCGGGCGCGCTCGGCGACGGCATCGTCGAGCCGATGCAGCGCGGCACGATTGCGGAGGCGGCCGGCGCGATGTTGCTCGGGACGCGCAAGCTCTTCGATTTCGCGGCGAACAATCCCCGGCTCACGCTGCGCTCTTCGGAGTTCACGCACGACCCGCGCGTGCTCGCGGGATTGGCCCGTTTCGTCGCCATCAATTCGGCGGTCGAGGTGGATCTCACGGGCCAGGTCAACGCCGAGGTCGCGCGCGGCAGCTACGTCGGCGCGGTGGGCGGCGCGCCGGACTTCATCCGCGCCGCGAACCAGTCGCCCGGCGGGGTTTCGCTCATCGTCCTGCCGGCAAGCGCCGCGCGCGGCGCATCGCGCATCGTGGCACAGCTTGGCGGCCCCGTGACCACCCCGCGCAGCGAGGCGGGTGTCGTCGTTACCGAGCACGGCGCTGCGGATCTGCGCGGGCTCGCGCTGCGCGAGCGGGCAAGACGCCTCATCGCGATCGCCGCACCGGCCTTCCGCGAGACGCTGTCGCGCGAGGCCGCGGTCCTGGGGCTCTAGCGAAAGTCCCGCAGGGCGCGCACCGTCCAGAACGGCGCCACGGCGAGGACCACCGCGCACAGCGAGAAGACGAACCCGGTCCGGTAGCCGCCAGTGAGGTCATGCAGCACGCCGCCCATGAGCGAGCCGAAGGCTGCGCCGATCGCGTTGGACGAATAGATCGTGCCGTAGATCGTCGCCACGCGCGGACCGGCGAACTGGCGCGTCGCAATCGACGAAATGATCGGGCCGCGCACGCCCATGCACAGCCCGAAGACCAGCACGAAGAGCACCAGCAGCGCCGGCGAAACCACGTAGGACATGACGAGCAGCAGGAGCACCCCGGTCGCCGTGCCGACGAAGCTCGCGGTCGCCGTCTGGCGCAGCCCGAAACGCTCGGACAGGAAGCCGCTGCCCGAGACCGAGATCACGGACAGCATGCCCGTCATGCCGTACGCGGTCGCCGCGGTCAGCGGTGCAAAGCCGATGTCGATCAGGTAGACGACCGCCTGCACGAGGATCGTGAACATCGCGGCGGCGGTGAAGAAGAACACCTGCACCATGCCCCAGTAGATCCGCGTCCTCATGGCCGCCGCCACCGTCCAGCCCGCCTCGGCGGCGTGGGTCTTGTGATCGCTCCGCAGGCGCGGCGGGCCGAGCAGGAACGTCCGCCAGGGCACGGCGAGCGCGGCGATCGGTGCCGCCAGCAGCATCAGCGCCCCGAGCATGCGATAGACGCTGCGCCACTCGAATTCGCTCAGCAGCCATTGCACCGACGGCACGAACAGCAGCCCGCCCATGCCGCCCGCCGCGAACACGACGCCGATGGCGCTGGAGAGCCGTTCGCGGAACCAGCGCGTGATGAGGGCCGAGGACGGCACCATGCCGAGCAATCCCACGCCGACGCCGATCATCACGCCGATGAAGAGGTAGAACTCCCACAGATTGCCGATGGACGAGGCGAGAAAGAACGCCGCCGACAGCACGAGCAGGCCGGTGGTGTAGGTGACCCGCGGACCGAACCGGTCGAACAGCGTGCCGGCCATGGGCGCCATGAAGGCCCCCACCAGCAGGTACGCGGAGTACACGCTGGTGAGCTGCGAGCGCGCCCAGCCGAATTCGCGTTCCAGCGGAAGCAGGAATACCGCGTACGTGTCGCCGCTGCCGCGCCCCAGCAGATTCAGCAGGAAGCACGTCGCGAGCACCGCGAGCGCCGTGCGGCGTTCCGACATGCGATGCGGCTACAGGCCCTGCCCGCCCGCGGGCTGCGCCTTGCGGCGGCGGCTCATCGCTTGGCGGCCTGCGCGTCCGGCATCCCTTGCGCGATGCCGTACACCTGTCGCAGGTAGGACAGATACCCCGGATCCTTGCTGATCGTCTTGCCGGGCGCATCCGACACCTTGGCCACCGGCTGGCCGTTGCATTCGGTCATCTTGATGACGACGTTGAGCGACCCGAGCCCCAGATCGTTGGTCAGGTTNNGTGCCGATGCCGAACGAGGTGCGCGCGCGGCCATGGAATCGCCGCGCAATCTCGATGGCGAGCGGCACGGAAAGCTGGTCCGAGAAGATCAGCGTCTTGCCGTGCGGGTCCACCCGGTTCTTCTGGTAGTGGGCGATCAGCCGCTCCCCCCACTCGAACGGATCGCCCGAGTCGTGGCGCGCGCCATCGAACAGCTTGCAGAAATACAGGTCGAAATCGCGCAGGAAGGCGTTGAACCCGTAGGTGTCGGACAGCGCGATGCCGAGGTCGCCGCGGTATTCCTGCGCCCACTTGTCGAACGCAAACACCTGCGCATCGCGCAGCCGGGGNNCCGAGCGCCTGGCAGGCCTGCATGTACTCGTGCGCCATCGTGCCGAGCGGCAGCACGCCGCCGCGCATCGCCAGCAGCACGTTGGAGGTGCCCGCAAAGTGCTGCGCGACCTCGCGCTTCAGCGTGCCGATGACTTCGTCGTGCCAGGCGAGCGAAAACCGGCGGCGCGTGCCGAAGTCGGAGACCATGAACTCCAGCGCCGGCTCCACCGTGCGCACGAGCTCGATCTTCTCCTGGAGGCGGCGCCGTCCCTCGGACAGGTCGGCGTCCGGATGCCTGCGGCGGAAGTACACCTCCGAGACGATGGCCAGCACCGGGATCTCGAACAGGATCGTGTGCAGCCACGGCCCCCGGATGGTGATGTCGACGCCTCCGATCGCGTCCGGCTGCGCGCGGATGTCGATGTACTTGTGATTGAACTGGAACAGCCCGAGGAAATCGACGAAATCCGACTTCATGAAGCGCAGCGACCGCAGATAGTCGAGCTCCTCGTCGCGGAAACGCAGCGTGCACAGGTGCGCCACCTCGGCCCGGATTTCATCGAGGCAGGGCCGCAGGTCCGCGGCCTCGGTGCGGCAGCGGAACTGGTACTCGACCTGCGCACCGGGAANNTGGTGCAGCACGACCTGCATCATCGTGAACTTGTACAGGTCCGTGTCGAGCAGCGATCGGATGATCATGGTTCGATTCTACCTGCGCTGCCATAATGACCGGATGTGCGGCCGGTTCGCGCTTCACGCTCACCCGCAGGTCATCGCGCTGCAGTTCGCGCTGGCGGCAGCGCCGGAGATCGCGCCGCGCTACAACATTGCGCCGACCGCCGACATTCTCGTCGTGCGGCCGGGCGCATCGGGACCCATGGCGGCCCGCGTGCGCTGGGGCCTCGTGCCGCGCTGGGCGAAAGATCCTTCGATCGGCGCGAAACTGAACAATGCGCGCGCGGAAACGGTCGCCGAGAAGCCGTCGTTCCGGGACGCGTTCCGCAAGCGCCGCTGCCTCATCCCGGCGAGCGGCTTCTACGAGTGGCGGCGCGAAGGCAACCTGAAGCAGCCCTACTATGTGCACCCCGCGCTCGGCGAGGTCTTCGCCTTCGCCGGGCTATGGGAAAGCTGGCGGGGCGACGGCGCGCCGCTGGAGACCTGCGCGATCGTCACGACCGACGCCAACGCCGTGATGGCGCCGATCCACGACCGCATGCCGGTGATCGTGGCGCGCCAAGACTACGCGCGCTGGCTCGACTGCGCGCCCGGCAACGACGTGAGCGACCTGCTGCGACCGGCCGACGCCGAGTCCATCACCGTGCGGCGCGTGGGGCGCGCGGTGAACCATGCGCGCAACGAAAGCGCAGCCCTGATCGTCGAGGAACCGGCCTAGGCGGCGAAACGCGCGCGGACTTCCGGGTCGCCTTCGGCGCGCCAGGCGTGCGGCATGCCCTCGGTACCGTGGACGATGCCGATGTCGCCGTCGGCGCCGAGGCAGATGACGCCGATCGGCACGCCGAAACGCCGCGTCATCTCGTCCAGCACGGCGCGCGCCGCGGCCTCCGCCGACGCGCCGCATTCGATACGGGTCGCGATGGCCTTGGCGGTCGCCATGCGCAGCATGTATTCGCCCCAGCCCGTGGCCGACACCGCGGCGCGATCGTTCGCGTAGTTACCGGCCCCCGGCACGGGCGAGTCGCCGACGCGCCCGGGCCGCTTCAGTTCCCGCCCGCCCGTGGAGGTGGCTGCCGCGAGAACCCCGCTGCCGTCGAGCGCGACTGCGCCAACGGTGCCGGGCACCGCCGCATCGCCCGCCCGCAGCGCCCGCGCCGCCTCCCAGCGCTCCCGCCGCCGCGACGTCACGGGATCGAAATCCCCGAATCCCTGTGCGCGCGCGAACGCGGTGGCCTCCGCGCCCGCGAGCAGCACGCAGTCCGTCGTCTCGAGAACGCGGCGCGCCACGAGGANNCCCGTGCCGGCATTGAAGAGTGGATTGTCCTCGAGCGCGACCACGGCGGCCGTCACCGCATCGATCGCCGCGCCGCCCGCGGCCAGCACCGCCCAGCCGGCCGCAGCAGCCGCCCGCACCCCCTCCACGGCGGCCCTGCGCTCATCCTCCGCCCAGCGCCCTGCCCCGCCGTGCACCACGATCGCGACCATGCCGCAATTCTCCCGCGCTTGCGCCGCCCTCGATACTGGATATAATTTCACTGCTGAATGTAGACACAGTACGGAGGCGCGACCATGGACCCGCTCACCGATCGCCAGACCGAAATCCTGCGCCTGATCCGCGAAATGACCGAAGTTTCCGGATTTCCGCCGACGCGCGCGGAGATCGCGCGCGCCATGGGCTTCCGTTCGGTCAACGCAGCGGAGCAGCACCTGCGGGCGCTGGAGAAGAAAGGCGTGCTGGAGATCCTGGCCGGTGCATCGCGCGGCCTGCGCGTGCGGGATCCGCGCCCGGCGCTGCGCCTGGGCAAGCTGATGGAGCTTCCGGTGGTCGGCCGCGTGGCCGCGGGCAGCCCGATCCTCGCCGAGGCGCACGTGCAGGGCCGATATCAGCTCGACCCCAACCTGTTCACGCCGCGCGCGGACTACCTGCTGCGCGTGCGCGGCATGTCGATGCGCGACGCGGGCATCCTCGATGGCGATCTGCTCGCGGTCCATCGCACGCACGAGGCGCGTACCGGCCAGATCGTCGTCGCGCGGCTCGCGGACGAAGTCACGGTGAAGCGCTTCCGGCGCCGCGGCCACGCGGTTCAGTTGCTGCCGGAGAACGCGGACTTCGAGCCGATCGAGGTCGATCTGCGGCAGGATTCGCTGGCCATCGAGGGCATCGGCGTCGGCGTCATCCGCACCGGACGGAGCCTGTAGCAAGCCGCTTCGTTAGAATGGCAGGACACCGCCTGCCCACATGCGTTCGACCGCTACCGCGTCGCAGTCCACGCCTGCCCCCGCGCCGGCCGCGGGCGACGCGCCGCTCGAAGCGCGGCAACTGACCGCCGACCGCGCCGCGCAACTCTACAGCCAGCTCCCCGCAGGCATCGTCGCCAGCGTGGTACTCATCGTCGTGGCCGTGTATGCCCTGCGCGGCAGCAACTACACGTGGGTCGTCTACGGATGGTCTGCGGTCGCTTTGGCCGTGACCGCGGTGCGCGCCGTGCTGGGGTGGCTGTACCAGCGCGATCGCGACCGGGACGACAAGGCGGAACGATGGATTCGCTGGCTCGCCGTCGGTGCACTCGCCAGCGGGACGCTCTGGGGCGTGCTCGCGAGCCTGTTCTTCGAGCTGCAGAACGACCTCGAGCACCTGTTCATCCTCATGGTCCTCGGCGGCGTGCTGGTCGGCGGCATCGCGATGTATGCCGCGTCCTGGTCCATCTACGCGGTGTACGGCGCCCCGGTCGTGCTGCCGTTCACCTATGGTCTGATGACGCACGAACTGGAGCTGCTTCGCGTCTTCTCGCCGCTCGTGCCGATGTTCTACGCGGCGTGCGTCGGCGTGGCCTACCGCCTCAACACGCTGTTTCTCTCGGGCTTCCGCGCCCGGCGTTCGTTCCGCAAGCTGAACACGGAGTACGTAATCCTCAATCAGCGCCTGGAGCGACAGCTGGAGGAGTTGGCCCAGTCGCACCAGCAGGTCGAGGAATCCGGGCGCAAGCTGGCGCTCTTCGTCGAGCGCTCGCCCGTGGCCGTGTTCGAGCTCGACCCGCGAGGACGGGCGCTGCACGTCAATCCGGCCGCCGAGGCGTTGTTCGGGTACGCCGGCAACGAGCTCGACGGACATGCCATCGCGGACTTGCTCTTCTCGCCCGAGCGCCGCCCCGACGTCCTGGCGAATTGGCGCACGCTGCTCCGCGACCGCGCGCCGATCACGCGGCTGCGCGAGACGACGCCCCGCCGGGACGGCCAGAACATCGTCTGCGAGTGGAGCCTGACGCCGCTGGTCAATGCGCAGGGGCGCGTCATCTCGGTCATCGCCCAGGTCCGCGACGTCACGCAGCAGCTCGAGGCGGAACGCCTGAAGCAGGAGTTCACCTCGACGCTCAGCCACGAGCTGCGCACGCCGCTGACCGCAATTCTCGGCGCGCTGCAGCTGGTCAATTCGGGCGCACTCGGCAGCGCCTCGCCCGAGATCCAGGAGCTCACCGCCGTGGCCGAGCGCAACGGGCAGCGGCTGCTCGACCTGATCAATGACCTCCTCGACCTGGAGAAAGTCGAGTCCGGCAAGCTGGCGGTCGAGCTGCAGGCCATGCGCCTCGACGAGCTGGTGCACGAAGCCCTGACGCTCAATCGCGCCTTTGCCGCGCGCTACAAAGTCCACCTCGAAGCGGCGGGCAGACTGTGCGACAGTCTCGTGCGCGTCGATCGCCGGCGCATGCTGCAGGTCCTGACCAATCTCGTCTCCAATGCGGCGAAATTTTCACCGGAGGGCGCGGTGGTCGAGGTCACGCTGGAGGAACGCGGCAGGCAGGTGCGTCTCGCCGTTCATGATCGCGGGGCTGGCATTCCCGCGGCGTTCCGCAGCCGCGTGTTCACCCGTTTTTCCCAGGCGGACATGTCGCTGACCCGCGAGAAAGGCGGCACCGGCCTGGGTCTCGCGATCTGCAAGCGCATGGTGGAGCTGATGGGCGGGCGCATCGGCTTCGACGATCGCGAGGGCGGCGGCACGACCTTCTGGATCGACCTGCCGAAAGACGCGTAGACTCCGCGCGTGCCGGCGCTCCAGCGCATCTGCTACGTCGAGGACGACGAGGACATTCAGCGCATCGTGCGCCTCGCGCTCGAGCGCATTGGCGGCCTGACGGTGGACGTCGTCGCCGACCCCGGCACGGCCATCGAGCGCATGGTCGCGTTCCAGCCGGACCTGGTCGTGCTCGACTGGATGATGCCCGGCATCGACGGCCCGACGCTCTTCCGCAGGATGCGGGACCACCCGGCGACACGCCATCTGCCGGTGGTCTTCATCACGGCGAAAGCTTCCGAGCGCGAGCTGCAGGAGCTGCGCGCGCTCGGCGCGGCGGGCATGCTCTCGAAACCCTTCTCGCCGAAGGACCTGCCCGGTCAGCTGCGCGCGATCTGGAATTCCCTGGGCGCAGACCGCCCGGACTAGCGGTAGGCGACGTCCAGGCGCGCCAGATGGTTCGCGTAAGCCTCGATCTGCGCGGCGATCGCAGCGTCGTCCTGCGTCCTGGCCGCGGTCTCGATGTCGCGCCCGATGGCGGCGATCCGCGCGAAGCCGTAGGAGGCCGCGGAGCCCTTCATGCGGTGCCCGGTCTGGCGCAGCACCTCGAAATCCCGCTCGGTCAAGGCCGTGCGCAGCACGCCCAGCTCCTTGCCGCGATTGGCGAGAAATCCCGGGATCAGTCCCGCCAGCTCCTTGGAAACGACGACGGTGTCGCGCGACTCGCTCATGGCGTGCAGCAGTGGACGTGCAGCGTGCATTATAGGAAGTCAGGCTGGGCTGCGCGCCGCAGGGCTCAGCGGAAATCCCGCGAGCGCGCTTCCAAGGGGCCGAGCACCGCGGCCAGCAGCCGGCTGTAGTCCAGCAGGCGCCGCGCCACGAGGTGCACCACCTCGCCATCGCGCTCGATCACGCCCTGGACGCCGAGCAGCTGCGCGCCGAGCAACTCGCGCCGCTGACGCTCGGCGAGGTCGCGCCACACGACGACGTTGGTGCTGCCGGTTTCGTCTTCGAGCGTAAGGAACATGACGCCGCTCGCTGTGTCCGGGCGCTGCCGGCAGGTCACGAGACCCGCCGTCTGCGCGCGCTGCCCGTGCGGCGTGATGCGCAGCGCCTTGGCGCTCAGAATCCGGCGCTGCTGCAGCCGTGCGCGCAGCAGCGCGAGCGGATGGCGACCGAGCGTCAGGCCGAGGCTGGCATAGTCCGCAACGATCTCCTCGCCTTCGGAGGGACACGCCAGGATGGCAGGCATTTCCGGCAGCAGGACGCCGGCCAGCCCGCCTGGGTCGAGCGCAATGCCCGCGGTTGCCCAGCGGGCCGAGCGCCGGCGACCGGCCAGCGCCGCCAGTGCGCCGCTGCCGGCCAGCACCGCGAGCTCGCGGCGATTCAATGCCGCGCGCTGCGCCAGAGCCTCCACCGACGCGAACGGTCGCGCGGCCATCACGCGCCGCGCCGCCGCCTCCGGAAAACCGCGAATCGTCCGCAAGCCGAGCCGCACGGCCCGGCCGTCGAGCGTGCAGTCCCAGTCGCTCGCGCACGCGTCCGGGGGACGCACTTCCACGCCGTGGCGCTGCGCNNTCCTGCACGAGCTGCGCCGGCGCATAGAACCCCATCGGCTGGCTGTTGAGAAGCGCGGCCAGAAAGGCCGCCGGATGATGGCATTTCAGCCACGCCGACACGTAGACCAGCAGCGCGAAGCTCGCGGCGTGCGATTCCGGAAAGCCGTACTCGCCGAACCCCAGGATCTGGCGGTAGATCGCCTCCGCGAACTCGCGCCGATAGCCGCGCTCGAGCATGCCGCGGATCAGGCGCTGCTCGAAATGCTCCAGCCCGCCCTTGCGCTTCCAGGCCGCCATGGAGCGCCGCAACTGGTCGGCCTCCCCCGGCGTGAAGCCGGCCGCGACCATCGCGAGCTGCATGACCTGCTCCTGGAAGATCGGCAC
>DKBI01000123.1:0-7838 GCA_002451175.1 Betaproteobacteria bacterium UBA6904 | reverse complement strand
TTGTCCCACTGGATCACGGTGCGCCCGGGCATCGCCGCGTTCTCCACCGGCACCAGCCCGGAAAGCGGTCCGCGCGAGATCACGAAACCGCCGACGTGCTGCGACAGATGCCGGGGGAAGCCGATCAGGTCCGCCGCAAGCGAGAGCAGGCGCGTGACCGTCGGGCTCTGCGGATCGAAACCGGCTTCGCGAAGCCGTTCGGGGAGCACCGCGCGGCCGTCCCACCAGGAGAGCGACCGGGACAGGTGCTCGACCGCGTCCTGCCCCATGCCGAGCGCCTTGCCGAGATCGCGCACCGCGCTGCGCGGCCGGTAGCTGATGACGGTGGCCGCGAGCGCGGCACGGTCGCGCCCGTATTTGGCGTAGAGGTACTGGATCACTTCCTCGCGCCGCTCGTGCTCGAAATCGACGTCGATGTCGGGCGGCTCGTTGCGCTCGCGGGACACGAAGCGCTCGAACAGCATCGACATGCGCTCCGGATCGACCTCGGTGATGCCGAGCGCGTAGCAGACCGCCGAATTGGCCGCCGAACCCCGGCCCTGGCAGAGAATTCCGCGCGAACGCGCGAAGCTCACCACGTCGTGGACGGTGAGAAAAAACGCCTCGTAGCGCAACTCGGCGATCAGCTCCAGCTCGTGATCCACCAGGGCGCGCACTTTCTGCGGCGCGCCCTCGGGAAACCGGTCGCGCAGGCCGCGCTCCGCGAGGCCTCGCAGGTGCGACGACGGCGTTTCTCCGCCCGGCACCAGCTCCTCCGGATATTCGTAGCTCAGCTCGTCGAGGCAGAAGCGGCAGCGCGCCACGATATCCGTCGTGGCGGCCAGCAGCTCGGCGGGGTAGAGTTGCGCGAGCCGTGACCGCAGACGCAGATGGCGCTCGCCGTTCGGATGAAGCGCCCGGCCGCATTCGGCAATCGGCCGGCCGAGGCGAATCGCCGTGAGCGCGTCCTGCAGCCGCCGGCGTGAGCGCACGTGCGTGTGCACGTCGCCGGCCGCCACCAGGGGAAGATCCACCGCCCCACCCAGCGCACGCAACCCGTCGAGCTGCCGCCGGTCGTTCGGCCCGCACAGCAGTTCCACCGCGATCCAGGTCCGGCCGGGGAAATGCGTCCCGATCCAACGCGCATCGAGCGCCCAGCGGTTCGCCGCCGAAGCATCGGGCGCAGGATTCGCCTCGATGTCCGGAACGAACAGCGCGAGCGCGCCGCTTGGGCCCAAACCCGCAAGGTCCGCACGTTCCAGGCGATAGGCCCCCTTCGGCGAGCGTCTTCGACCTGCGGTAATGAGCCCGGCAATGGCGCCGTAGGAATGCCGGTCGGTGGCGAGCACGACCACCTTCAGTCCATCGGCAAGACGCACCTCGGTGCCGACGATCAGCCGGAGCCCGTGCCCTTTCGCAGCGACATGTGCGCGCACGATGCCGGCCAGCGAGCACTCGTCGGTGAGCGCCAGCGCGGCGTAACCGAGCGCGACGGCACGCCGGACCAGTTCCTCGGGATGCGAAGCGCCCCGCAGGAACGTGAAATTCGAGACGCAGTGCAGCTCAGCGTAGGACGGCAGCTCAGGCGAAGATGCCATGCAGGAACCATCCGCCCTCGCGATCCCGAAAAATCCAGACCAGGGACGCCTCTCCGGTGCGCGCGACGAAATAGTCGCGCCGCACCTCGTCGTCGTCCCACCAGCCGGACTCGATGCGCTCGGGGCCGGCGAGCAGCACGAACGTGTTTTCCGCAAGACGGCGCGGCGTCTCGAGAAGCCAGACCGGCCGCGCCCCGCGGGCCGGCGCCTGCGGCGTCCGGTGCACGGGCTCCCCGGAAAGCGCTCCCGGCGCGACCGTCTGCGAAGCCTTCTCAGGGCGGTGCTCGTCCTGGATCGCCAGCCCGTGAACCGCGGTCTCGCCAAGTCGCGCGACGAGGCGCTCGATCAACGGCCCCCAGCCTTCGCCGGAATCGCCTGCGTCCTGGAACAGGCTGCCGGTGGTCGCGCACAGCGGCTCGATCCGCCTCGCCTCGAGACGGATCGCCTCGACCGGTGCCACCAGTTCCAGCCGCATCAGGCGCTCCTGCAGCAGCGTCGTGAAATGGGCTGCATTGCGCGAGGCCCCGGCCAGGCGCATCACCAAACGCGTGGGCTGCGCGGCAGGATGGCGCAGCGTGAGGACGAACTCGCGCAGGCCGGATTGCCGCGCAACGAGAAAACCTTCCAGCTGCAGCAGCAGGCGGCGCGCGGCAAACAGCACGCCGGCAGCTTCCGTGACCTGCGCAGGCAGCTCGAGCCGCGCCGCGAAACGCGCAGGCGGCGTGAATGTCGCGCAGGGATCGGGCAACCCGCCGAGCGCGCGGTCGAGATCGTCGATGAGCCCCGGCCCGAGACGGCGCGCTGCGCCGTCGCGCGGCAGGCGCATCAGTTCGCCCAGCGTGCGCACGCCGAGATCGCGGAGCAGTCGGAGCACGTCCGGCGCGGCTCCGGTCACCTCGACGGGAAGATCGGCAAGCGGCGCTCCGCCGCCAGCGGCCCCCCACAGCGCTGCCCGGGCCGTCGGTGCCCAGGCAAGGCATGCCGAAAACCCCAGTTGCTCCAGGCCCTGCCGCAGGGCCGGCTCGAGCTGCTCGCGTCCGCCGAACAGACGCAGGCTCCCGCCCATCTCGGCCGCGAGCTGTCGCGGCGCCTGCAGCGTGACGCGCGGCGTGAAGCGGCACAACCAAGTCGCGATGCCCTCGAGCGCATCCTGCTCGGCCACGCGCTGTCGCGGCAATATGCGCAGCGCCGGGGCGACAGCCCACGCGGCCGAAAGCGGCATGCCCGGCCGAACGCCCCACTTCCGCGCCGCAGCGTTGCAGACGACGACCTGGCGATCCCCGATGACCGCCCAAGGTTCGTCATGCCACAGTTTCGAGTCGCGCCCGCGCAGCAGCGCTTCGAGCGCCAGCGACGGGAAATGAAATCCGATCCAGAGCACGCAGAGGTCTTCCCACGGGAATGCCGAGCGGCGCCGCGGATGGCGCGCCGCGGCGCTTGAGAATCCGGGCGACGAGCCGCCCTTCGCACGATTCGAGTACCAGTCTCACGCGGCTGGGCGAGCTCTCGTGCAGGACGCGAGGCGAACGGAACAGGACCACGAACCCGGGACTCGACTCGGCGGCCACGGCGAGCCGGCGCAACTCCGCGTAGTTCGCTGCGGGCAGCCAGGCCAGCAGCGCGTGGCAGGCGCCCGCCCGCAGCACCTGCTCCGTGGCCCACAGCGCATCCTGCCGTTGCTTCACGCGTACCAGCGTCAGGCATTCGACGCGCACGCCGCTCTCCAACAGTCCGGGTGCATAGGGCCGATGCGGCGGCGCCACCCAGGCGACGCGCCGGCCTTGCCGGGTCAGCGCCGCGAGCGCTGGCATCACGCACTGCAGTTCCCCGGTGCCTTCGGACGCGTACAGGATTTCGGTCAGCGCGCCGACCGGCCAGCCGCCGCCCGGCAGCTCGCGGTCGAGCATCTCGAATTCCGTCGGCACGGCAGGCACGCGTCCCGCGCCGGGAGCGCCGCCGCGCCAGACGATCTGGCGGCCAAGAAGGTCCTGAAGGGTTGCCACGGATACTGTATTTTTATACAGTCTCCGCGTCCAGCACAAGGGGTTACTCAGCCCAGCGCTTGATCGCCTTCAGGATGCGCGCGTCGGCGAATCCGAGTTTCGCCAGCACCGGCGCGCGCTCGAAGATCTCGCTGTAGCGGCGAATCAGACCGCCCTCGAGCGCGCAGCAGCACATGCCGGAGAAACCGACGCGCCGGTCTGCGCTGCCGGCCACCCGGGAGATGTAGGAAAAGTCATAGCGCGCGTAACCGATCCGGCCGTCGGAAACGGCGTCGAACAGGCGCCATTCGAAATCGCGCGCGTCGCGATAGAAGAACTCGCGCACCATGCGCGCGATCTCCGCGCGGCCGTGAAATTCGCCGTAGAAACCGTCGTGATAGACGCCGTCCGGCGTGAAGCAGGCCGCAGCCGCCTCGGGATCGCCGCGGCAAACGGCCGTCGTCATGCGCTGAAGCCGCAAGGGAAAGTCCATGAAGCGCTCCGGTACCCGAAGAAACCCCAGACTGCGGAGCAGCGCCGGGGTTACTTGGCGATCTTCTCGAAGACCGCCATGGCGTTGTCCTTCGGATTGTCGAGGCAGTGGTCGATGAACTTGTCCGTGATCTGCGCCAACTTGTCGATCTCGTACTTGGTCGTTCCTTTCTTACCGAGCACGTAGCCATGCGCCAGCGCCAAGGCGACGTCGCGGTCCTGTCCCGAAAGGAGCATGACGCCCTTGCAGGTGTACTCCTTCAGGTCCCTCGCGTTGCGGCTCGGTGCATCGGCAGCGAGGGCGTTCATCACGGCGAGGGGCAATGCGGCGAATGCCGCTGCGGCAATGATGCCAGCGTTGTACTTGAGCATTGAAGTTTCCTTTCTGGAAGACGTTGGTGGATCAGTAACCTCTCATGCAATCGTCGTAGACGCGCCGGTAGACATCATTCCGCCGTGCACCTCCGACGACACCGCCGACAACGGCCCCGGCGACGGCGCCACGCTCCGCACCGCGGCCGCCGCCGACAATGGCGCCGAACGCCGCACCGCCAATCGTGCCACGGACCGCGCCGCCGGCCACGCCGGCCGAGTCCATCGCCGCGCGCTCCGCACGGGCAGAGCACTCGGCCGCCGACGGGGCCTGCTTGACAACAACGGTCGTGGGCGGAGACGCCTCCTTGATGATCACGGTCGTCTGCTGGGCCAGCGCAGGTAGGGCCAGCAGCGCCGCAACTGCCATTAGGGGCAGCCAGTTCGATTTTCGGGTGGGATGTTTCCTAGACATTGCGGACCTCCGCAGGGTTGAGTCGCTGAAATCAGTGGTCACGAGTCGCATCCACCGTCGCCTGTCCATGTCCAGCCGAGATCCCTTCATGCTGCCGGGCGGTGCCGCCAGGACAGCCCGAATCGGATCACAAGCGTGGACATTTCGCAGCGCGTGCGGGCGAAGGGAATGGCTATTCTCCTCCTTTTGCAGGAGATGAGTCTGGCCGGTAAAGTTGCGTTCCCTTGCAAGTCCCCGGAGAGTTGACCGTCGTCAATGGTCGCGCCGTATGCTCATCTACAATTCCTCGGACGTATGGCCGGCAGGCATGCGCGGCCCCTGTGCTCGCCCATGCACGGTCATCGTAACCTGAAGGAAGAAACCTATGCGCTCGCTCGTGTTTATCGCCGCGATCCTCATCTCGGGAAATGGGCTTGCCCTCGATGCAGCGACCTTCCGACTCAGCAGCGGGCGCAATCTCCTAGAACTCTGCAGCCTGCCCGACAATGATCCGCTTCACGTCAGGGCCATGGAATTCTGCAACGGCTACCTAGCGGGCGCCTATCATTACTACAACGCCGCCACGACAGGTCCGGACCGCTTCGTTTGCGCGCCGAATCCGCCGCCCGCGCCAGCTGAGGTCATCCGGGGATTTGTCGTCTGGGCCAAGGCAAATCCACAGCATTTGGACGAGCGCCCCGTGGACAGCCTGTTCCGGTATCTGGGTGGGGTTTACCCCTGCAGGTCTTGAAGGTACCAGTTGAATTGATCCAAGGAGCAAGATCATGAACAGAGGACGCATTGTTTGCTGCGCGCTCATCAGCTCGCTCGCACTGTCTGGGTGCGCGAGCATGAGCAACACGGAGCGGCGCGTGACGACGGGTGCCGCCGTCGGCGGCGCGGCGGCCGGCATCGTTTCGGGCAGCTGGGGCTGGGCGGCTGCGGGCGCAGCCGCGGGAGCGGCGGGCGGCTATCTCTACGACCAAAGCAAGAAGAACGAACGGCGAGCCTACGATCAAGGTGTGCGAGACGGGCAATCGAAGAAGTAACGCACGCCGCGGGCTCGCAGTTGCCTGATATGCAGACATCAATCCGGAGAAAACCATGTCCAGCGCGACGCGCAGAACGCTTTCCGCAGCCATCACAGCCACCTCCTTGATGTTCGCGTATGGCGTGCAGGCCGCGGACTCCGCCGCAGAGGCGCGCAAGAAGGTGGAGGACTCAGCCGGGGTCGTCAAGATGAATGAAGTGCTGTGCAAAGACATCACGCGTTTTACCGGCGAGGATCGGCTGATTGCGCTAGGCGTTCTGCACGGTTATTACCTGGGCAAGAAGGGCGCCACCCAATACGTGACCGCAACGCTGGCGCGGGCATCGGACGACTTCATCGAATATTGTCTCGACAACCCCCGCGCCAAGGCGCTGGAAGCCTTCGCCAAGTTCCTCAAATGAGACCGGCTTCCCGTAAGCACCTTGGCAGGCCCGAGTACGCAATCCGATGTGAAGCGGCTCAACGGAATCTGGTCGCGGCAACGTAACGCGGCAAGCGGCGGAGAATCGCAATGGACGCATCGATGATCAAGGGCATTGCGATCGGCGTGAGTTCGATCGCAGTCCTGGGGGCCGTGGGAACTGCCGGTTACAAGGTGGTGAGCGGACCCAAGTACGCCGAGGTGGTGTCGGTCAAGGAGGTGAA
The DNA here is from genome assembly GCA_002451175.1 of Betaproteobacteria bacterium UBA6904. Taxonomy (GTDB): domain Bacteria; phylum Pseudomonadota; class Gammaproteobacteria; order Burkholderiales; family SG8-39; genus 2-02-FULL-66-14. Next base: position 1,325 of record DKBI01000123.1, on the reverse strand, counting down.
GGAGACCATCGAGACGCCGCGCGAAGAATGCGCTGACAGGGTGGTAACGCGCAGGGCACCAGTGCAGGACCAGCACCGAGTCACCGGCACGGTGATCGGCGCGGCAGCGGGCGGCTTGCTGGGCAGCCAGATCGGCGGCGGGAGCGGCAGGACGGTCGCTACGATCGCCGGCGCAGCGGCAGGCGGTTACGTGGGCAACAGAGTCCAGAAGAACATGCAGGACAAGGATGTCGTCCAGTCCACGGAGCGTCGCTGCAAGACGGTGATCGACACGTCAGAGAGGATCGCGGGCTACGATGTCGCCTACCGACTCGACGGCAAGGAAGGCGCCGTTCGTCTCGCCCAGCATCCGGGGCCGCAGATTCCGGTAAAGGACGGACAGTTGCAGATAGTCAATCCCCAGACGAAATAGCCACGGAACGCGAAGTCGCGAGTAGCGGCTCCAAGCGCGGCTGAAACAAAAAACCCCGGTACTCTTTCGAGCCCGGGGTTTTCCGTCTGTAAATGGCCTGGCGGTGACCTACTTTCGCGTACGAATGCACACTATCATCGGCGCAAACCCGTTTCACGGTCCTGTTCGGGATGGGAAGGTGTGGTTCCAGGCTGCTATGGCCGCCAGATTGATCATGGGCTGAACGCCGGGCGGAATGCGCCACCCTGGCGGACAAGCCGCGATTCGGAAGAAGCAATAGGGTTCGAGATGCGCCAAGCGCGCAGTAACCGTTCGCGAGCAGCCCGATCGGGCGGCACGCAGTACTCACGGTTATAGGGTCAAGCCACACGGGCAATTAGTACGGGTTAGCTGAAGGCCTTACAGCCCTTGCACATCCCGCCTATCAACGTCCTGGTCTTGGACGACCCTTCAGGGAGGTCAAGCCTCCGGGAAGTCTCATCTTGGGGCACGTTTCCCGCTTAGATGCTTTCAGCGGTTATCGCTTCCGCATATAGCTACCCGGCAATGCCACTGGCGTGACAACCGGTACACCAGGGATGCGTCCACTCCGGTCCTCTCGTANNCCTGCTTTCGCACCTGCTCGACATGTCCGTCTCGCAGTCAAGCACGCTTTTGCCTATGCACATTGAAGCACGATTTCCGACCGTGCTAAGCGTACCTTCGTACTCCTCCGTTACTCTTTGGGAGGNNACTGCCTACCATGCACGGTCCCCGGCCCGGATCACGGGCCAAGGTTAGAACCGCAAACAAATCAGGCTGGTATTTCAACGACGGCTCCACGATGGCTAGCGCCACCGCTTCAAAGCCTCCCAGCTATCCTACACAGATCGGTTCACAGTCCAATGCAAAGCTGCAGTAAAGGTGCACGGGG
>DKBI01000237.1 GCA_002451175.1 Betaproteobacteria bacterium UBA6904 | reverse complement strand
GGCGACTGCGCGGGCATGGCGGCGGACCTGTTCGAAACCTACGCGGTGACGATCATCGCGACGATGCTGCTCGGCGCGCTGATGGTCAAGACGACCAGCCCGAACGCGGTCATCTATCCGCTGGCCATCGGCGGCTTCTCGATCATCGCCTCGATCATCGGCACCTTCTTCGTCAAGGCCAAGCCGACCGACAAGAACGTGATGCCGGCGCTCTACAAGGGCCTCGCCTGGGCGGGCGGCATTGCGCTGGTCGCGTTCTATCCCATCACGCAGTGGCTGATGGGCGATATCGTCGCCAGCGTGCCCTTCGAAATTTCCGGCGGCATGCGCAAGATCACCGTGCTGCACCTGTGGGGCACCGCGGTGGTCGGCATGGCGCTCACCGGGTTCCTGGTCTGGATCACCGAGTTCTACACGGGGACCCAGTTCAAGCCCGTGCAGCACGTCGCCGAGGCGAGCGTGACGGGCCACGCGACCAACATCATCGCCGGGCTGGGCGTGTCGATGCGCTCGACGGCCTGGCCGGTGCTGGCGGTCTGCGTCGCGATCTTCGTTTCCTACTGGCTGGCGGGCCTCTACGGCATCGCGATCGCGGCCACGGCGATGCTGTCCATGGCCGGGATCGTCGTCGCGCTCGACGCCTACGGACCGATCACCGACAACGCCGGTGGCATCGCCGAAATGGCGAAATTGCCGGATTCGGTGCGTGCCATCACGGATCCGCTCGACGCCGTGGGCAACACGACGAAGGCCGTCACCAAAGGCTACGCGATCGGCTCGGCCGGATTGGCTGCGCTGGTGCTGTTCGCCGACTACACGCACGCGCTCGAGGCGGCGGGCAAATCGGTGTCGTTCGATCTCTCGAACCACATGGTGGTGATCGGCCTGCTGATCGGCGGCATGGTGCCGTTCCTGTTCGGCGCCATGGCGATGGAAGCCGTCGGCCGCGCCGCGGGCGCCGTCGTGATCGAGGTGCGCCGGCAGTTCAAGGAGATTCCCGGCATCATGGAAGGCAAGGCGAAGCCGGAGTACGGCACGGCCGTCGACATGCTGACGCGCGCCGCGATCCGCGAAATGATGGTGCCGTCCCTGCTGCCGGTCGGCGTGCCGATCGTCGTCGGCCTGGTGCTCGGCCCGCAGGCGCTCGGCGGCGTGCTGATGGGCACNNGGCCCGGCGGTCAACCCGCTCATCAAGATCATCAACATCGTGGCGCTGCTGGTGGTGCCGCTGATGGTCTGAGCGCGCCGGACCGGTGATACGCACCAGGGCGGCTGCGGCCGCCCTTGTCGCTTCTGCCGGGGAAGTTGTCTTGATTGGGCGATGCCGGTGGACTAGCATGGTCGGGCGCCCGGTATCCCGGGCGCATCCTACCGGCGGGGGCCACATGCGGCTCGGAATTCTCGCTCTGGCGTCGTTGCTGCTTCAAGCCTGCGCCACGCCGGCGCCGGCGCCGGTCGATCCTGCGACCCTGCTGCTCGACGCGGCATTTCAGGCGCGGCCGGTGCCAGCAAAGCCGGACATCTTTGCGCTGAGCGAGTCCATGCAGCGCTATCTCTCGACGGACATCGCGAAGACGCTGCGCCAGAGGGGCAAGCTGCGCGGCCTGGTGGCCGCGCTGCACGATCGCGGCGAGCTCAAGCTGGAATACGAGTCGACGCGGACACGGACTGCGGCGGAAGCCTTCGATGCGCGCGCCGGCAACTGCCTGTCGCTGACGATCATGACGGCGGCGCTCGCGCGGGCGCTGGACCTCAGGGTCACGTTCCGGCAGGTGTATACGGCCGACGAGTGGACGCGCAACGACGATCTGGTGTTCCGCGGCGGTCACGTCAACGTGTTGCTCGAGCCGTCGGCCGAGGAGCAGCGCGAAACGCTCGACCGGATTCTGGCGGTGATCATCGATTTCCTGCCCGGGGAGTTCCTGCAGCACCAGCGCTGGCGGGAGATCTCGGAAGAAACCGTGCTGGCGATGTACATGAACAACCGGGCCGCCGAGACGATGGTGCTCGGCGATCTGGACGAGGCCTACTGGTGGGCGCGCGGCGCCCTGCGGATCGATCCGATGTATCTCGACAGTTTCAACACGCTCGGCGTCATCTACTCACGGCACGGGAATCGCGCGCAGGCGGAGCAGGTGTTTCGGCATGTGCTCGCTCGGGAGCCGGAGAACGTCGCCTCGCTCGGCAATCTGGCGGGCCTGATGGAGCGCGCCGGGCGCCTGGCCGAGGCGCGTGCGCTTCTGGATCGGCTGGCACGCGTTCAGCCGGTTCCGCCGTTCCATTTCTTCGACCGCGGCATGGCTGCGCTGAAGCGCAGGGACTACGCGGCCGCGCGCGACGATTTCCGGCGCGAACTGGACCGCAACGTGGACTTCCATGAGGCCCACTACGCGCTCGCCGTGGCGTACCTGCAGCTGGGTGACCGGCGCGCGGCGCAAGAGCACCTCGAGATGGCTGTTGCGACGAGCACCAACCGCCGCGCGCAGGACCGTTACCTCTCCAAGAAGGCCTGGCTGCGCGCGCGCAGCGCGGACTGATTCCGGGACTTCGCAGCGGCCGCGCCGCCACTGCGGATTTCGCTCAGATCTCTTCNNCAGCGGCGCGCCTCGAATTGCGCGTTCGATTCGTCCAGCCCCTGCGTGACCTCCTCGAACGTGGACTGGCGCCGGATGACGTCGAGCATCGGCCGCACCACCTTCGGCGCGTCGGAGTAGTACCAGGGGTTGAGCTTCTGGAAATCCGCGAGCTCGTGCTTCGACTGGGGCGCGTAGCGCTTGCCTCGCAGCCAGGCATCGATGTGGCGCGCCGCCTTCTTGCCGTGTCCCACGGCAACGGTGACGGTGCGCTCGGCGGGCACCATGTCCCCGCCAGCGAAGATGCCCGCATGCCCGGTCATCATGTCCGTGGCCACCTGCACGACGCCGTCGCGGACTTCCAGTCCCGGCACGCCGTTCAGCAGCGAAAGATCGACGTCCTGGCCGAGCGCGAGGACGACCGAGTCCGCGGCCAGGGTCTCGAATTCGCCGGTCGGCTGCGGATTGCCCTTCGCGTCGAGCGTCATCTTCTCGACCGTGATCTCGGACTCGCCCGCCTGCTTGATCGTCGAAAGCCACTTGATCAGCACGCCCTCCTGCAGCGCCTCCTCGACTTCGAAGTCGTGCGCGGGCATGCGGTCGCGCGTGCGGCGGTAGACGATGATGGCCTCGGTGGCGCCCAGGCGCTTTGCGGTGCGCGCAACGTCGATTGCGGTGTTGCCGCCGCCATAGACGATGACGCGGCGGCCGAGCATCGGCTTTTCCTCGCCTTCCATGCTGCGCAGCACGGACACGGCGTCCAGGATGCGCGAGGCGGCGCCGGCGGGAATGAAGGCGCGTTTGGCGATGTGCGCGCCGACGGCCAGGAAAGCGGCGTCGAACCGCCCTTCGCTCATCGTCGCGCGGATGTCGGCCACCTTGGCATTGAGCCGCAGGGTGACGCCGAGATCGAGGATGCGGCGCACCTCGGCGTCCAGGATTTCGCGCGGCAGGCGGTACTTGGGAATGCCGAAGCGCATCATGCCGCCGGCGAGCGGCCCGGCCTCGTGGATTTCCACCTGATGCCCGAGCCGCGCCAGGTGATACGCGGCGGAGAGCCCCGAAGGGCCGGCCCCGACGATGAGCACGCGTTTGCCGGAGGCGCTGGCGGGCTTCGCAAATGACCAGCCGCGGCGAATCGCCTCGTCGCCGAGAAAGCGTTCCACGGAATTGATGCCGACCGTCTCGTCGAGCTGCCCGCGGTTGCAGGATTCCTCGCACGGGTGGTAGCAGACGCGTCCCATCACGGCGGGCATCGGGTTGTCCGTGGTGAGCAGGCGCCAGGCCGCCTCGTAATCACCCGACTCGGCGTGGAACAGCCAGCCCTGGATGTTCTCGCCTGCGGGGCAGGCGTGGTTGCATGGCGGCAGACGATCGACGTACTCGGGTCGCGTCGTGCGCCACGTGCCGGTGTGGTTGGCGAGGCTCGAGCCGGGGTCGAGCGTGATCGCGAAGGGCTTGCGCATCACGCGCCGCTCGCCTCCGTGTCGAGCAGCCGGTAGCGCCGGATATTGCGGTCCGCGATCGCCTGGATGCGCGCGATGACGTCCTCGCGCGGCGCCTTGCCGAACAGGTGCGCGTAGCGTCGCTGCGGCCGCAGGTACTCTTCCACCGGCAGCTTGCGGCGGATCTTCGATACCGCCGTGACTTCGCCGCCTTCGGCCTCGAAGACCGGAAACAGCCCCGTCTCCTTTGCCAGGCGCGCCATGCGAATCGTGTCGTTGGAGGCGTGGCCCCAGCCGAGCGGGCAGGGCACGAACACGTGCAGATAGCGGGCGCCGCGGATCTCCATCGCCCGGCGGACCTTGGCNNGCCATGGCAATCGCCGGCAGGTCCTTGCCCTGGCCGAACACGTTGCCCGGCGCATCGCCGACCGCCGCGGTGGTCGCCGTGCGCGCACCGGGCGGCGTGGCGGAGGACCGCTGCACGCCCGTGTTCATGTACGCCTCGTTGTCGTAGCAGATGTAGAGCACGTCGTCGTTGCGCTCGAACAT
>DKBI01000296.1 GCA_002451175.1 Betaproteobacteria bacterium UBA6904 | reverse complement strand
GCAGTCCGGCTTGGGCGCCGATGGCGGCGGGCAGGCCGTAGCCCATGGTGCCGAGGCCGCCGGACGACAGAAACGTCCGGGGCTTCGTGTACTTGAAGAAGTGCGCCGCCCACATCTGGTGCTGGCCGACGTCCGAGGTGACGATCGCCTGCCCCCCGGTCACCTCGTACAGCTTCTCGATGACGAACTGGGGTTTGATGATCTTCGACGCGCGGTCGTATTTCAGGCAGTCCCGGCCGCGCCACTGGTCGACCTGTTTCCACCAGGCCTGGAGCGCCTCCGGGTCGGGCCGCGTCTCCCCGCCGCGGAACAGCCGCAGCATCTCCTCCAGCACGTCGGGGATGTTGCCGACGATGGGCACGTCCACGCGCACCCGCTTGGAGATCGACGAGGGATCGATGTCGATGTGGACGATCTTGCGCGGGTTCTGCGCGAAATGCGCCGGGTTGCCGATGACGCGGTCGTCGAACCGCGCGCCGATGGCAAACAGCACGTCGCAGTGCTGCATCGCCATGTTCGCCTCGTAGGTGCCGTGCATGCCCAGCATGCCGAGAAACTGGCGGTCGGTGCCCGGGTAGCCGCCGAGGCCCATCAGCGTGCTCGTGCAGGGCAACCCCAGAAGCCGCACGAAATCGATCAGCGTGCGCGAGGCGTCCGACAGCACTACGCCGCCCCCAAAATAGATCAGGGGGCGCTTCGCCTCGGCGAGCAGCTGCACGGCCTTGCGGATCTGGCCCGCATGCCCCTTGCGCGTCGGGTTGTACGAGCGCATCGCGACCGTTTCGGGGTACTGGAACTCGCACACCTGCGTGGTCACGTCCTTCGGCACGTCCACCAGCACCGGCCCGGGACGCCCGGTCTTCGCAAGGAAGAACGCCTTGCGGATCGTGCCCGCCAGGTCGCGCACGTTCTTGACGAGAAAATTGTGCTTCACGCAAGGACGGGTGATGCCCACCGTGTCCACTTCCTGGAACGCGTCCAGCCCGATCGCCGGCGTCGGCACCTGGCCCGAAATCACCACCATCGGGATCGAGTCCATGTACGCGGTGGCGATGCCGGTCACCGCGTTCGTCACGCCGGGACCGGAGGTCACCAGGCACACGCCCACCTTCTGCGATGCGCGCGAGTAGCCGTCCGCCGCATGCGCCGCGCCCTGTTCGTGCCGCACCAGCACGTGGCGCACCTTGTCCTGATTGAACAGCGCGTCGTAGATGTAGAGCACGGCGCCGCCGGGATAGCCGAAAACGCACTCCACGCCCTCCTCCTGGAGGCAGCGGATCACGATTTCGGCGCCAGTCAGCTGCTCGGCTTTCACCCGGTCCATGAGATTTCCGAAAAGTGCGAGGGAAGACTTTGAACGTTAATGGATTTGCTGCATTGCGGTCAAGCCGGCGGGGGCGCGTTGCGCGGCCCGCTTTGATACCATTTCCGCACAATCAGCCCGACCGCATGGGCGGCGGCGAGGGAGGACCCTGGCAACCCGCAGCGAGCTGTCGGCGTTCCTGGAAGGCGTGGAGCGCCGTGCGTTCAAGCAGGCGATGTACGCCGTGCGTGACGAAGAGGCCGCGCTGGATATCGTCCAGGATGCGATGCTGCGTCTGTCAGAGCGCTACGCGGACCAGCCCGCCGGTGAGTTGCCGCTGATCTTCCAGCGCATTCTGCAGAACGCGATCCGCGACTGGTATCGGCGCCAGAAGGTGCGCACGACCTGGACCGCGCTCTTCTCGTCGCTGGTACCAGCGGGTGCCGACGAGGACGACCGGGATCCGTTGGAAACTTTGCTCGCTGCGGACGGGTCGAACGTAGCTGGATCGCCATCCGAGCTGCGCGAAAGGGCGCAAACGCTTGAAATCATTGAACAAGAATTATCCCGCCTGCCGGCGCGTCAACGCGAAGCCTTCCTCCTGCGTTACTGGGAGGAGCTTGACGTTGCGGAGACGGCGCAGGTCATGGGATGCTCGGAGGGCAGCGTGAAGACCCACTGCTCCCGGGCCACGCATGCGTTGGCGGCAGTGCTGAAGGCGCGTGGCATCACGCTCTAGAAAAATGAACGAACTCCTATTCGCCTCCAAGATCCGACACGTGCTCAGCCAGGGCACGCGCGTCGACGCGGCGACTGCCGAGCGGCTGCGCGCGGCGCGGGAGCAGGCGCTCGCCGCGTACCGCCCGGCGCCGGAGTGGGCACCTGCCTGGGCTCCGGCCGGCGCAGGCCGGCAGGCGCTCGGCGGGTTCGCCGGCTTCTCGCTGCGCGTGCTCCTGCCGATTGCGCTCGTGGCGCTGAGCGCCATGGTGCTGACGCATTGGCAGAAGGGCCAGCGGCTGGCCGAGATCGAGGAGATCGACGCCGAGCTGCTGACCGACGACCTGCCGATCGACGCCCTGCTCGACCGGGGTTTCGAGGCGTGGCTGAAGAAACGGGCCGCGCGTTGATGCGCGCGGTCTTCGCGCTCCTTCTCGCCGCCGGAATATCCGCAGCCATCGGCGCGGAGCCGTCCCGCAAGGGGCCAGCCTGGGCGGAGTTGACCGTCGAGCAGCAACAGATCCTCGCACCGCTGAAAACCAACTGGGAATCGCTGGACAGCGAGAACCGCCGCCGCTGGGTCGGCATCGCCAAGCGCTACCCCTCGATGCAGCCCAAGGAACAGGAACGCGTGGTGCAGCGCATGGACAAGTGGGCCAAACTCGCGCCGGAGCAGCGCCGTGCCGCGCGCGAGCGTTACCGCAGCCTCGGCAAGCTGCCGCCGGAAAAGCGCCAGGATCTCCGGCAGCAATGGGCGGAGTACCAGGCGCTGCCCCCGCCGGAGCAGCGCAAGTTCGACACCCCGCCTTCCGCGACCTCGTCGCGCGACAAGCGGAAGCCCCGCACCGCGTCCAAGCCGCCGAAACCGCAAACGACCCCAGTCACGCCGTGACGCCGCCGGCGTTGCGCCCGACGCCGGGGCTGTCGCGCCGCCTGGCGTCCATGCTGTATGAACTGCTTCTGCTGTTTGCCGTCGGCTTCGTGGCGACGTGGATGTTCTTCTTCGCGAGCGGCGGCAGCGGCGCATCGGGATCCGGGCGCGCGCTCCTGCAGGCGTTCGTGCTGACGGTGTTTGCGGCCTATTTTCTCTGGTGCTGGCTGCGCGGCGGTCAGACGCTCCCGATGAAGGCGTGGAAGATACGCCTCGAATGCGCCAACGGTCGACCCGTCTCGCCCGGCGCCGCGCTCCTACGCTTCGTCCTGGCCGCGATCCTCGTCCCGAGCCTCGTCGGCATCGTCTGGGCGCTCGTCGACCGCGACCGGCAGTTCCTGCACGACCGGCTGGCGCGCACGCGCCTGGTCCTTCTGTAGCCCTGCGCCGGGAATCGGCCGAGGCGGCGCGCGCCCTACGCTCGCCGGCGCATCAGCGCGCGATGGACCAGCGGGCGCACGCGGTTCAGCCAGACCATCATCGCCAGCGCGGTGGCCAGAAACAGCACGCTCGGCACGGCTGCAGCCGCCACGGGCGGCCAGTTCTGCAGCAGGCCGATGTGCGAGAACAGGCTGTTCAGCATGTGGAAGAAGATGCCGAGCAGGATGCCGAGGAACACCTTCAGCCCGACCAGCCCCGTGCGCGCCTGCATGTACGCGAACGGCAGCGCAAGCGCCATCATCACCAGCGTGGCGACGGGGTAGAACAGTTTCTTCCACATCGCGATTTCGTAGCGCTCCGTCTTTTGCTTGTTCGCAGTCAGGTGCTGCGTGTACTGGTAGAGCTTCCACGCGGACATGCGCTCGGGCGAGACGATCAGCACGTTGAGCAGGTCCGGATTCAGCGCCGAGCGCCATTCGACCGCCGCCATGCGCGCCGTGACCGGCCGCCCCTCGGGGAACTGGGTCTGCGCGACGTCGGTCAGGCGCCAGACGCCGCGGCCGCGGTATTCGGCCTGCGCCGCAACCCGCACCTCGCGCAGCCGGTAGCCCTCGTCGAACTGGTAGATGCGCACGTCGTTCAGCCGGTTGGCCGTGCGCGCCTCGCGCACGTTGATGAACGCACGCTCATCCTTGAACCACAGCCCCGAGCGCAGGTCCTGCCCGATTGCGGTGCTCATCGCCTGCATGCGCAAACGCTGCGCCAGTTCCTCGGCCGCCGGCGCCGCCCACTCGCCGATCAGGAACGTGGCAACGACGAAGACGAGCCCGCACTTCGCCAGCGCGAGCGCCGCGCGCGACGGCGTCAGGCCCGCGGCCCGCAGCACGATGAATTCGAAGTTGTTGGACAGGTGCGCAAGGACGTACAGCGTGCCGATGAGCACGGAGACCGGCACCAGCTCGTACGCGTGCGACGGCAGCCCGAGCAGTACGACGATGAAGATCTCCTGCAACTGGTAGTCGCCCCGGCCCAGATCGCGCAGCTCGGCAATCAGGTCGAAGAAAGCGAACAGCGCAAGAAAACCGACCAGCACGAACCCCGCCGCCCCCCAGATCTGCCGCGCGAGATAGCGCTCGACGGTCGGAATGCGCATCAACGGCGCCGGAATCCGGTCAGCGACAGGCGGCGCGCGAACATCACGGCCAGCACGAGGAGCATCGCCGCGTGCACCAGCCACCAGCCGATGCCGAAGTCGAGCTTGCCCAGCGACACGCGCGCCTGGCTGACCGAGAGCAGGTTCGAGTAGGTGACGTAGACCAGCAGCGCCATCACCAGGTTGATGGAGCGCCCGGCGCGCGGGTTGACGTAGCTCAGCGGGATCGCCAGCAAGCCGAGAATCAGGGCCGACAGCGGGATGCCGATGCGCCAGAGCAACTCGCCGCGGTTCACGGCGTTGGGGTTCTCGATCAGCCCCAGCGTCGTCAAGGTCTTGTGCGTCGCGCCGGGGGCGTCGCCCTCCGGCGTCGCGATGCGCATCGCGTAGCGCTCGAACTCCATGATGCGGTACTCCGCGTCGCCGGGAATCCCCTCGTAGCGTCGGCCATCGACCAGCACCAGGAAGCGGTCGCCGTTGGGCGCGATCTCGGTGTGTCCCTTCGCGCTGAACATGACCCCGTTGCGGCCGTGCTGCACCGTGTTGACGAAGACGTTCTGCACGGAGGTCTGATCCCCGGACACGGCCTCGACGAAGAACACGCGCTCGCGGCTGCGCGACTCGCCGAACGAGCCGGGATCCACGCGCGAGAGGTCGTCGCGCGAGTCGAGGCGGCTGCGGTACTGCTCGGCCAGCTGCGCAATCCAGGGATTGACGGCGAGGGTGAGCAACGCGATCAGGCAGACCAGTGGCACGATGAACCACAGCACGGGAGCGATCCAGGCGGTCAGCGACAACCCGGAGTTGAACCAGATCACCATCTCGGAGTCCCGCCAGATGCGCGACAGCGTCAGCAGGACGGTGATGAACAGCGTGAGCGACAGCAGGACCGGCAGCACGTTGATGGCAAAGAAGCCGAGGAACGCGATCACCGCGTCGCTGGGAATCTTGCCGCCCGCGGCCTGGCCGAGCAGGCGCACCAGGCGCACCGTCATCGCGATGAGGAACAACGTGAGGAAGACTGCCGTCGCCAGATGGGCAAACTCCCGCAGCAGCGAACGCCGGAAGATCATGCGATACTTGCCCTGACCATCACTGGAGGATCACGTGGAATTTAGCATACGCGCGCTTTCCCCCGAGCAAGTGAAGACCGGCTGCCTCGTGCTGGGCGTGTTCAAGGACGGCGGCGACGCCGGAACGGCACTGACCCGCGCCGCGCAGGGGGCCGATCGCGCCGCCGGCGGCGCGCTCCGCGCGGCCCTCGCGCAGGGCGACCTGCCGGCAAAAGCCGGCTCGACGCTGCTGCTGCGCGGCGTGCCGGGCATCGCGGCGGACCGCGTGCTGCTGGTCGGTCTCGGGGAACAGAAGGAATTTGGCGCGCAGGCGTACCGCGACGCGCTGCGCGCCGCGGCCGGTGCGCTCAAGGATCTCGGCGCGCGCGACGCCGCGGTGTTTCTCGCCGACCTGAAGGTCGGCCGCCGCGGCCTGCCCTGGAACGTGCGCCAGGCGGTGCTCGGCTGGCGCGAGACGTTCTACCGCTTCGACCAGCTCAAGACGCAGAAGAAGGCGCCCTCGCCCGCGCTCGCGTCGGTCACGCTCGGTCTCGTCGCCGCGCCGGTCACGGCGGCCGCGCAGCACGCCCTCAGGGAGGCGATTGCCACCGCCGATGGGGCGGACCTCGCCCGCACGCTGGGCAATCTCCCGTCGAACCACTGCACCCCGAGTCACCTCGCCGAAGAGGCGAAGAAGATCGGCGCGCAGTTCCGGCTCGAGGTCGAGGTCCTCGAGCGCCGCGACATGGAGAAGCTCGGCATGGGCGCGCTGGTCTCCGTGACCCAGGGCTCCCGCGAGGCGCCGAAGCTGATCGTCATGCACTACCGCGGCGGCGCGAAGCGCGCCAAGCCCGTGGTATTCGTCGGCAAGGGGATCACGTTCGACAGCGGCGGCATCTCGCTCAAACCGGGCGCCGACATGGACGAGATGAAATACGACATGTCCGGGGCGGCGAGCGTCCTCGGCGCGCTGCGCGCGCTGGCGGGCATGCGCGCACCGGTCAATGCGATCGGCATCGTTCCGGCGTGCGAAAACATGCCGGGCGGCGGCGCCTCGAAGCCGGGCGACATCGTCAAGACGCTCGACGGCCAGACCGTGGAGATCCTCAACACCGATGCGGAAGGACGGCTGATCCTCTGCGACGCGCTCGCCTACGCGCGGCGCTTCGACCCCGAGGTCGTCGTCGACATCGCGACGCTGACCGGCGCGTGCGTCATCGCGCTCGGCCACGTGGCGACCGGCCTGTTCGCCAACGACCAGAAGCTCGCCGACGAGCTCCGCGCCGCGGGCGACGAAGCGTGGGACCGCGTGTGGCAGATGCCGCTTTGGGAAGATTACCAGGAGCAGCTGCGCTCCAACTTCGCGGACATGGCGAACATCGGCGGCCGCCCCGCGGGCAGCATCACAGCCGCGTGCTTCCTCGCGCGCTTCACGAAGGCGCTGCGCTGGGCGCACCTCGACATCGCCGGGACCGCCTGGCGAAGCGGGCGGGAAAAGGGCTCCACGGGCCGGCCGGTGCCGCTGCTCGTGCGCTTTGCCATGCGCCAGGCGGGACGCAAGGATTGACCACCATCGACTTCTATTTCAACGCTGCCGACCGGCTGCAAGTCGCGTGCCGGCTGGCCGGCAAGGCGATCGCGCAGGGCAAGGGCGTCGTGGTGTACGCGCCCGTGCCGGACGTGGCGCAGAAGATCGATCGCCTGCTGTGGACCTGGCCCGCCATCGGTTTCGTGCCGCATTGCCTGGCGGACGATGCGCTCGCCGCGGAGACGCCGGTCCTCATCGCCACCGAGGCACAGGCCGCGCCGGTCCGGGACGTGCTGCTCAGTCTGGCCCCGGAGTGCCCGGACTTCTTCGAACGCTACGACCGGCTGCTCGAGATCGTCTCGCAGGACGATGCCGACCGCCGGTCCGCGCGCGCGCGCTATGCCTGGTACCGCGACCGCGGCTACGCCATCCGCAACCACGATCTGTCGGGCGCTGCCGCGGAATGAACGCCGCTCGCGATCGCGACAAGCGCATCACGCGCCCGGTGGAGGAGCTGCCCGTGCTCACCGAGGAAGTCGACGTGCAGCTCGCGCTCGGCATGAGCCGCGCGCAACGCGATGCGCTGGTGGCGCAGATCGAGCGCGCCGTACTCGAAGAACTGACGCCGCGGCTGGAGGACGCCGTGCATCAGGCGGTGCGCGCCGCCGTGGATCAGGCCTTCACGCCCCCCGCCCGGACCGACCCGAAGATCTAGCATGTCCCTGGACAAGAGCTTCGATCCACACGCGGTCGAGGGCCGCTGGTACGCGCGATGGGAGGCCGCGGGCACCTTCGCCGCCGCCGCGGACGCGCGGCGCCCCGCCTACTGCGTCCAGCTTCCGCCGCCCAACGTCACCGGAACGCTGCACATGGGCCACGCGTTCCAGCAGACGCTGATGGATGCGCTCGTGCGCTACCACCGCATGCGCGGCTTCGACACGAACTGGGTGGTCGGCACGGACCACGCCGGCATCGCCACGCAGATCGTCGTCGAGCGCCAGCTGCAGGAAGAAGGCAAGACGCGCCACGACCTCGGCCGCGAGAAGTTCCTCGAGCGCGTCTGGCGCTGGAAGCACGAATCCGGATCGACGATCACGCGCCAGATGCGGCGCCTCGGCGCATCGGGCAACTGGGCGTACGCCGACACCGACGGACAGCGCGCCGGCTACTTCACCATGGACGCGAAGATGTCGCGCGCCGTGGCCGAAGTGTTCGTGCGGCTCTACGAGGAGGGCCTGATCTACCGCGGCAAGCGGCTGGTCAACTGGGACCCGGTGCTCGGCACCGCGGTGTCCGATCTCGAGGTCGACAGCGAGGAGGAGGACGGCCGGATCTGGGAGATCCGCTATCCGTTCGAGGACGGCGCCGGCGGCCTCGTCGTCGCGACGACGCGCCCGGAAACGATGCTCGGCGACGTCGCGGTCGCGGTCCATCCGAAGGACGAGCGTTATGCCGCGGCCGTCGGGCGGCGCGTCGTGCTGCCGCTCACCGGGCGGACGATTCCGGTGATCGCGGACGACTACGTGGACCGCGAGTTCGGCACGGGCTGCGTGAAGATCACGCCCGCGCACGATTTCAACGACTTCGCGGTCGCGCAGCGGCACGGTCTCGAGTCGATCGGCATGCTGACGCTCGATGCGAAAGTCTCGGAGGCCGCGCCGCCCGCCTATCGCGGGCTCGACCGCTTCGAAGCCCGCCAGCGCGTGCTCGCCGACCTGCGGGCGCAGGGGCTGCAGGTCTCCGAAAAGCCGTACCGGCTGCGAGTGCCGCGCTCGGGTCGCACCGGCGTGATCGTCGAGCCGATGCTGACCGACCAGTGGTTCGTCCGCATGGAGGGCTTTGCGCGTGCGGGCCTCGCGGCGACGGCGGATGGCCGGGTGCGCTTCTTTCCCGAGCACTGGACGACGACGTACGCGCACTGGCTGGAGAACATCCAGGAC
>DKBI01000348.1 GCA_002451175.1 Betaproteobacteria bacterium UBA6904 | reverse complement strand
GCCGCCGACCAGTGGCTCGGCGGCGGGGGCCCGCGCGCGGGCTACGGTCCGGGGCGCCGGTATCGCTGAGTTGACCGGCATGCTGTAGCGGGCGCATCTGCAGCGCCCAACGCCGCCCGTCCGCCTGCAACGGACGGGCGCGATTCTTTTGCGCGCACCGATTCGCTACACTCGTCAGCCATGAAGGTCCTCAAGTATCTCGCGTACGGCATCGGCGGCCTCGTCGTGCTGTGTGTCCTCGTGCTGGCGGTGGTCGTGATGGTGGTGGACGGCGCGTTCGTGAAGTCGCGGCTCGAACGGGAGATGAAGGCGCGCGACCGCACGCTGACCATCGAGGGCGAGCCGAAGCTGCGGCTCTTCCCGGTGGCCGGCATCGCGCTCGGCAAGGTGGTGCTGTCCGAACCCAGGAGCGCCGCGGCGTTCGTAGCGCTCGACTCGGCGGAGATCGCGGTGCGCGTGATGCCGCTCCTGTCCGGCGAGGCGGTCGTCGAGCAATTCAAGATCTCCGGACTGAAGGTCAACCTGGTGCGCGCCAAGGACGGGCGCATGAATTTCGCCGACCTCGTCGGCGAGCACGAGCGCGAGGACGCCGCGGAGGCCCGGCCGGCGCGGGCCAAGGGCCCGCCGCCCAGGGGGCGTATCGCGGAAATCGCCGTCGAGCGCGCGCAGATCACCTGGCGCGACGAGGCGAGCGGGCAGGAAGTCGTCGTCGGCGATCTCAACCTGAAGACCGGCCGCCTCGACGGCGACACGCCGGGCCAGGTGGCGTACTCCGCGCACATCACCGGCCGCAAACCGGACATGGACATCCGCGCGCAGGCCGCCGGCGCGGTGCGCTTCAACCTCGCCCGCCAGGAAATCGGCCTGGACGGATTTGCGTTCCAGGTAAAGGGTCGCGCCGACCGCCAGACGCTGGCCGCGGAGCTGGCCGCGCCCAAGATCGACGTCACGCCGGCGCGCGCCACCGGATCCGCGGTGACGGGCGCGCTCAAGCTGAGCGGGCCCCGGCACAGCGTCGACGCGAAGCTGCGCATCGCCGCGGTCGAGGGCACCGCGCGCGCGCTGTCGATTCCGAGCATCGCGCTGGAGTTCGATTCGAGCGCCGAGGGCCGCGCGGTGAAGGGCAGCGTGTCGACGCCCCTGCAGGCGAATCTCGAGGCGCGTGCCATCGAGTTGCCGAAGATCGTCGCTCAATTCACGCTGTCGGGCCCGGGCTTGCCGCAAAAGGGCGTGACGCTGCCGTTGAGCGGCGCGTTTCGCGCCGACTTCACCCAGCAGACCGCGTCGGCCGACGTGACGGCGCGCTTCGAGGACTCCAACGTGCGGGCGAGCTTCGCCGCAACGCGCTTGGAGCCGCTGGTGGCGAGCTTCGACGTCAAGGCCGATCGGCTGAATCTCGATCCGCTGGTTCCCGCAAAGCGAACCGAGTCCAGAGCCGAATCCAGAAGCGACGAGCGCATCGACCTGCGCGGCCTCAGGGGCCCGCAAGTCACCGGCAGGATCGCCATTGGCGCGCTGACGGCGCAGCGCGTGAAACTCTCCGACGTGCAGGCAGAGGTCAAGCTCGCGGGCGGCCGGCTCGAAGTCGCGCCGCACAGCGCGAAGCTGTACGGGGGGACGCTCGCCGGAAGCCTCGTCGCCGAGGCGAGCGGCAGCCGGATCGCGATCAAGGAAACGGTGCGCGGCGTTCAGGTGGGGCCGCTGCTGCGCGACGCTGCAGATCAGGATCGGCTCGAGGGGCGTGGCGACCTCACGCTCGACGTGACGACGGCCGGCGCCAGCGCGGCGGCGATGAAGAAGGCGCTGGGCGGCACGGCGCGCGTCGAGCTGCGCGACGGCGCAGTGAAGGGCATCAACCTCACCGAGGCGATCCAGGACGTGCGCAGCGTGCTGGGGTCGAAGTCGGCGAAGGCCAACGATCCCTCCAAGCGCACGGACTTCTCCGAGATCACGGCGAGCTTCGTCATCCGCAACGGCGTCGCGCACAACGACGATCTGCAGGGCAAGGCGCCGCTGCTGCGGCTCACGGGCGCGGGCGACGTGGACATCGGCAATTCGACGCTCAACTACACCGCGCGCGCCGTCGTGGTCGCGACCTCGAAGGGGCAGGGGGGACGCGATCTCTCCAAACTGGCAGGCGTGACCGTGCCGGTGCGCCTCACGGGCGCGCTGGACAAGCCGGACGTCGCGGTGGACCTCACCGAGCTGGCGACGAAGTCGGGCGTCGATCTGGCGAGGACGCTGGGCGGCGCCAAGGCGCCTTCCGGCGACGTGACGCAGCAGCTGCGCGACAAGTTGCGCGGCTTGTTCCGGCGCTAGGTGCACACGCATTGCGGCGCAGAGCGCCCGGTGTTAGCGTTCGCAGCGTCTAGAGCACGAAGGACATTCGACGTGACCCGATTGCTTGCCTCGCTCTGCCTGTCGTTTGCCGCGCTCCTGTGGCTTCCTTCCACGGCATTCGCCCAGGGACTGGGCGCCATGACCCTGAAGTCGGCGGTCGGCCAGCCCCTGCGTGCCGAGGTGAAGGTGACTTCGTCGAGTCCCGGCAAGGATGCGGGTCTGCACACCGCCATCGCTACGCCGGAAGAATATAAGACGCTCGGGCTGGAATTCGATCCTTACCTCTACAGCATTCGCGTGGCGCCCGAGACGCGCGGCAAGGAGATGGTGCTGCTGCTCACCTCGTCGCGCGTGGTCCAGGAGCCCTTTCTGGAGGTCGTGATTGTCATGCAGTCCGCAACGGGCCGCGTGATGCGCAAGTACACGGTGCTCTTCGACTCGAGGTAGCGCTGGCGCGAGTCGCCGGATACGGAACCGCGGTCAACAACGGAGCGTGTGACGCCGGATATATTGGCGGCCACGCCAATTCTCGGAGCAGCCTCGTGCGTACTTTCATCGTCCTTCTCGCTGTTTCGCCCGCGCTCGCGCTGGCGCAGACCCAGGTCGTCAAACCGCCGATCGCCCATTACTGGGTGAGTGCCGAAACCGCGGCCGGCATGTCGATTCCGGGAATGCCCGCGGGGATGGGCGGCATGATGGGCGGGATGATGGGCGGCGGCGGGATGCAGGGCGGCAAGCGGCTCCTGCTGCAACTGGGTTCGCAGCAGTCGGCCGCGGGCGAGCCGCGCGCAGCGCATGCGATCCCGCCCGGCCTGCAGATGGGCGCCCAGCTCCCCTTGGTCACCCCGCGACGCGAGCGCGCCGCGGACCGCGGACCGCGCGATTACCCGGATGGTCAGCGCCCGAAGGGCCGCATGCTGCTGTACTGGGGCTGCGGCGACAGTACGCGCCCGGGGCAGCCGGTGGTGTTCGATTTTGCCAAGATCGCCGAAGGGCAGATGCCGCAGGGGCTGAGTTCGCGCCGCGTCGCGCAGGCCAGCGGCCCCGCGTTCGGTCGCAGCCGCACCTACGGCGACTGGCCGAACCCCGAGGAACCGAAGACGGTTCCCGAGGGCGCCTCGCTCAGGGGCGATCATCTCGTGAAGGGCAACTACTCGCCCGACATTCGCTTTGCGCTCGACCGGGATTTCATGGCGCGCGCGGAGCTTGCGGCGAGCGGCAACACGATGCGCTGGAACGCGATCGCCACCGCCACCGGCTACTTCGCGACGCTGGTCGGCGCGCAGAACGAGAACGAGGTCGTGTTCTGGTCGTCGAGCGACGTGCAGGAGATGGGCGGCTCGCTGATGGACTGGCTGCCGCCGGCGGAAGTGGCGCGCCTCGTGAAGGAAAAGGTCGTCCTGCCGCCGTCGACGACCGAGTGCACCGTGCCGCGCGAAGTCGTCGCGAAGGCGGGCACGCCGATGGTCAACTTCATCGCCTATGGGGAAGAGGCGAATTTCATCCATCCGCCGCGGCCGAGCGACCCGAAGACGCCGTGGGAGCCGCAGTGGGCCGCCAAGGTGCGCTTCAAGTCCACCGCGGGGCTGCTGCTCGGGGAAGAGGGCGAATCGCCGCGCGCGCAGCGCCCGCCGCGCGAGGCGACGCGCGAGAACCCGCAGCAGGAGGCTCAGCCGCAGCAGGCCCCGGATCCGCTGAAGGAAGGCGTCAAGGCGCTGCGCGGCATATTCGGGCGCTAGCGCGGTTCGATCAGGATCTTACGCAGCGACCAGCGGTTCAGGGCTTGGCGCGGGCGGGCCGATTTCCGTCGCCCAATGCTTCCGCAATGTGGCAGGCGACGACCGTCGTGCCCACCGGAAGCGGCTGCGGCCGCTCGCTGCGGCAGCGCGCATCGGCATGCGGGCAGCGCGGATGGAACGCGCATCCCGTCGGCGGATCGAGCGGATTGGGCACTTCGCCGGAGACCGGCGTGCGCGCCTTGCCCGACATCTCGAGGTCCGGAATCGCGTCGAGCAGCATGCGCGTGTAGGGATGCAGCGGCCGCGCAAACAGCGCCTCGGCATCCGCGATCTCGACGAGCCGGCCGAGGTACATCACGCCGACGCGATCGGCGACGTGCGACACGACCGCCAGGTTGTGCGAGATGAACAGATACGTCAGGCCCAGGCGCTCCTGCAGGTCGGTCATCAGATTGAGGATCTGCGCCTGCACCGACACGTCGAGCGCGGACGTCGGCTCGTCGCAGACGAGGAACTGCGGATTGCCGGAGAGCGCGCGCGCAATGGAGATGCGCTGGCGCTGGCCGCCGGAGAACTCGTGCGGATACTTCTCGCCGTCCTCGGGCACCAGGCCGACCTGCCGCAGGAGCTC
This sequence comes from Betaproteobacteria bacterium UBA6904, assembly GCA_002451175.1. Lineage (GTDB taxonomy): Bacteria > Pseudomonadota > Gammaproteobacteria > Burkholderiales > SG8-39 > 2-02-FULL-66-14. The sequence continues at coordinate 646 of DKBI01000348.1, read as the reverse complement.
GGCGACGCGGGCGGCCACCTCCGCCTCGCCGGCGGCCAGGCCGAGGACGCGAATCGGCTCGGCGACGATGTCGCGCACGCGCCAGCGCGGGTTGAGGCTGGCGAACGGATCCTGGAAGATCATCTGCATGCCGCGGCGCCGGCCCGCGGCTTCCGGCGAGGCGAGATCGACGCCGTCGAACTCGACGCGGCCCGCCGACGGCGCATAGAGCCCTACGATCAGCCGCGCGACGGTCGATTTTCCGCAGCCTGATTCGCCCACCAGCGCGAGCGTCTCGCCGCGGCGCACCTCGAAGGAGACGTCGTCCACGGCGCGCAGGAGCTGCCGCGGCGCGCGCTCGAGGACGCGGTTGAGCCACGGCCGCGAGACGTCGAAATCCCGGGCGACCCCGGCCACGCGCACCAGCGGCGGACTATCGCGGGTCATGCGCATGGAGCCAGCACGCCGCCCGATTGCNNGCGCGGCGCTTGCCGGCGCCCGCGCCCAGCTTGGGGATCGAGCCCATCAGCCCCGCCGTGTAGGGATGGCGCGGCGCCTGCAGCACCTCGCGCACCGGGCCGATTTCGGCGATGCGCCCCGCGTACATCACCGCGACGCGATCGGCGGTCTCGGCGATCACGCCCATGTCGTGCGTGATCAGCATCAC
>DKBI01000157.1 GCA_002451175.1 Betaproteobacteria bacterium UBA6904 | reverse complement strand
CTGCGATCCGGCAACCCTCGCGCGCGACGCGGGCGTGCTGGTGCACGTGAAGGGATTCCGGCTCGCGGCGGCCGGGGTGGTCAACATGTTCCCGCACACCGCGCACGTCGAGTCGACGGCCCTGTTCGAGCGCTAGCGCGCCTGAAACGACAGGGGCGCCCGCGGGCGCCCCTGTGAACGGCAAAGAGCGAAAGCTCAGTCGCGGCTGCCGCCGAAGATGCCGAGCAGCTGCAGCAGGCTCGTGAACAGGTTGTAGATCGCGACGTACAGCGACAGCGTCACCGAGACGTAGTTGGTCTCGCCGCCGCGCACCACCGCGTTCACCTGCCAGAGAATCATCAGCGAGCTGAACAGCACGAACGCGGACACCAGCACGAGATGCATCATCGGGCTCTGGAAGAACACGTTCGCGACCACCGCCAGCATGATGACGATCGCGCCGATGAACAGGAAGTTCCCCAGGCCGGAGAGGTCGCGCTGGGTGGTCGTGGCGATCGCCGCCATGCCGAAGAACACGGCCGCCGTGCCGCCCGCGGCCATCATGACCAGCTCGATGCCGTTGCTGAAGCCCAGCACGCGCTGCATCAGCGGCCCGAGCAGCAGCCCCATGAAGAGCGTGAAACCGAGCAGCAGGCCGACGCCGACGCCGCTGTCGCGGTTCTTCTCGATGGCGAAGATCCAGCCGTAGAAGATGCCCAGAATGGCGAAGAACGACAGCATCGGGCTCGCGCGCAGGAACGACAGGTCGAGATTCGTGCCGATCGCCGCGCCGATCACGGTCGGCACCAGGCTGACCGCGAGCAGCAGGTAGGTATTGCGCAGGACCTTCTGCGCCGGGGACGCAATGGCGGCGCCGCGCCCGCCCACGTAGCCGGGGGCGTCCTGGTCGATCCGGATCGGTTTCAGTTCAGGTTGCATCGTTCGTCATCCTCCTTGATGAGCTCATGCAGGTTACGCCTAAGACTACCAAAACGCGAAGAAGTTTCAATTCGCCGCAGGCGCTAAAATGCGCCTGCGATCAGGGGTTTTCAAGGGCAGGTGGGCAGGGAAGGGTGGCAGAGCGGTTGATTGCACCGGTCTTGAAAACCGGCAGCCCGCAAGGGCTCGCGGGTTCGAATCCCGCCCCTTCCGCCAGCGCTGCAATCACCCTCGGGCACCAGGGTTATTTCGGCTAAAATCTGCGGCTTTTCGCGGCACGGCATGGCACTCATCGTCCAGAAATTCGGCGGCACCTCGGTCGGCTCGGTGGAGCGGATTCGCAACGTCGCGCGGCGCGTCGCGAAATGGAAGGCCGCGGGCCACGACGTGGTCGTGGTGCCCTCCGCCATGGCGGGGGAAACCAACCGGCTGATCGCGCTCGCCAAGGAGATTCAGCCGAACCCCGACCCGCGCGAGCTGGACACGGTGGCCTCCACCGGCGAGCAGGTAAGCATCGGCCTGCTGTCCATGGCGCTGATGGAACTCGGCGTCCCGGCGAAGAGCTACACCGGCTGGCAGGTGAGGATCCTCTCGGATTCCGCTTTCACGCGGGCGCGCATCATCGCCATCGACGACGAGCGCATCCGCGCCGACCTGAAGGCGGGCCTGGTGGTCGTCGTCGCCGGGTTTCAGGCGGTCGACGGGGCGGGCAACCTCACCACGCTCGGCCGCGGCGGCTCGGACACCTCCGCCGTGGCGATCGCCGCCGCGCTCAAGGCCGACGAGTGCCAGATCTTCACCGACGTGGACGGCGTGTACACGACCGACCCGCGCGTCGTGCCCGAGGCACGGCGGCTGCGCACGATCACCTTCGAGGAAATGCTGGAGATGGCGAGCGAGGGCTCGAAGGTGCTGCAGATCCGCTCGGTGGAGTTCGCCGGCAAGTACCGGGTGCCGACGCGCGTGCTCTCGAGCCTGACCGACCCGATGCTCCCCGTCGAGGTCGAGGCGCAGTCCGGCACGCTCATCACTTTCGAGGAAGACCCGCACATGGCGATGGAAAAGGCCGTCATATCCGGCGTCGCGGCGCAACGCGACGAGGCAAAGATCACCGTGCACAGCGTGCCCGACAAGCCGGGCATCGCCTACGCGATCCTCGGACCGATCGCGGACGCGAACATCGAGGTCGATGTCATCGTGCAGAACGTCAGCCACGACGGCATGACGGACCTGTCGTTCACGGTCGCGCGCGCCGATCTGCCGAAGGCGCTCAAGCTCCTGCGCGAGCAGGTGCAGCCGCACATCCGGTGCCGCGAGGTGACGGGCGAGGAGCGCATCGCCAAGATCTCGATCGTCGGCATGGGCATGCGCTCGCACGCGGGCATCGCGTCGAAGATGTTCCGCACGCTCGCCGAGGAAGGCATCAACATCCAGATGATCTCCACCTCGGAAATCAAGATCACGGTGGTGGTGGACGAGAAATACGCCGAGCTCGCGGTGCGCGTGCTGCACAAGGCCTTCGAGCTGGAACAGGCGTAAACTGCGCCTCGCAGCGCGAAGATCGACGTGACGGCGCGAAGGCGCCGGCGCGCGCAGGACAGGAGTGATGCCCGAGTGGCCGAAGGGGGCGCCCTGCTAAGGCGTTATACGGGCAAAACCCGTATCGAGGGTTCGAATCCCTCTCACTCCGCCAATAACCCGATTACGGGGAGGGGTTGACGCCCCCCGCGCGGTGGCCGATATCTAGTCGACTGGGTAGAATTGTTCCGGAATCGATGTCGGCAACGCCGGTGAGCGTCTCCATCACTGGATTTCCCCAAGCAATGCCAGGGTATGCCCAAGGCTACCCGCGATAGAACGGATTCGACCCTCCGTGTTTCGGCAGGCGGATCATTCCAATAAGGAGCCAAGAAGTGACCCTCAAAGAATACAAACCCGGCACCGCATTCAGCGGCGTCATCGGACGCACGTTCGACGTCTCGAGCCCGGCGTGGCCCAAGCCGCTGCGGGCGAAGGAGGGCGCACCCAACATCCTGTTCATCGTGCAGGACGACACGGGCTTCGGCCAGATGGGCTGCTACGGCAGCCCCATCGAGACGCCGAACATCGACGCGCTCGCCAAGAACGGCCTGCTGTTCAACAACATGCACACCACGGCGCTGTGCTCNNCACTCGAACGCCATGTCCTGCATCACCGAGGGCTCGACCGGCTATCCCGGCGGCAACGGCTACATCCCGTTCGAGAACGGGTTTCTCTCGGAGATCCTGCTCCAGCAGGGCTACAACACCTACGCGATCGGCAAGTGGCACCTGACGCCGGCGGACCAGATTTCCGCGGCGGGTCCGTACGACCGCTGGCCGCTCGGGCGCGGCTTCGAACGTTACTTCGGCTTCCTGGGGGGCGACACGCACCAGTACTACCCCGAGCTGGTATGCGACAACCATAGCGTCGAGCCGGAAAAGACCCCGGAGGAGGGCTACCACCTGACGGAGGACCTGGTGGACAAGGCGATCAGCTTCATCGCCGACGCCAAGCAGGTGGCCCCCGACAAGCCGTTCTTCATGTACTTCTGCCCCGGCGCGGGGCACGCGCCGCACCACGTGCCGAAGGAGTGGGCGGACAAGTACAAGGGCAAATTCGACGGCGGCTGGGACGCCTACCGCGCGGAGGTGTTCAAGCGCCAGAAGGCGCTGGGCATCATCCCCAAGGACGCCGAGCTCTCGCGCCACGACCCCGACGTGCAGGACTGGAACGCGCTCTCGGACGGCGAGAAGAAGCTCTACGCCCGCATGATG